>WSZX01000436.1 GCA_013139935.1 Ardenticatenales bacterium | reverse complement strand
ATGGCTGCTGTCTCGGGAGTGGGTGAAGCGGTGGGCTCCGGCGGGGCGGTAGGAGTAGCAGTGTTCACCGGTGTGGCGGTGGGCTCTGGCGTGGGGGTCGGGAGCGGCGTATCGGTCGCGACCGGTGATGGTGGCGGAGGGGGAGCGGTTGGGAGCGGCGCCGGGGTTGCTGTGGGTGGGGTGACAACCTGCAGAGTGGCATCGTCCCACCAGACATCCAGGTGCCTGAGGCTGAATCCTCTGAAATCGGCCGCAAGATAGACCGAGATGACACCAGACTGGCCAACTGTCGCCTCTACCGAGACGGCCTGCCAGACATCGTGTGGATTGATGGTGCCGGACCAGACAACGCCCTGATACCATAATCCGGTCCCGTTGGGATCAATGCCAACCTGCATACGGCCGTTGACGCTCGCGTCGGAGGGGGCGGGATAGTACTCCCCCGAAGCGCGAACCCGGCCCCACGCGGTGAGGCGAACCAGGGCACCGGCCGGGGCATTCACGGTCTGGAAGACTCCACCGTGCCAGGGAGTCCAGTAGACTCCAACATGCTGCGACTTGCTGCCACCGTGTATAAGGTCCGCAGTCACAGTTTCGGCACTCCATTCCGGCCGGCAGGCATAGTTGAGATCAGATGGCCTTTCACCCTCCCCGCATAACAGCTCCTGGTGCCAGGCGGCCCAGCTCGAATCGGTCCCCTGGGACCCAAAGATTCCCTCAAAGCCGGGGCTGTTCAGGAGGTTCTCTCCCTGTGCGACCGGCGCCGCCTCGGCCGAGTAAGAGGGAATCGCCGCCAGGCAGAGATTCCCCAGCAAGAGAGCCAACAGTAGCAGGCTCGAAGGTGTACGTTTCGCAGACATACTATTGCTCCTCGATGAACATCTCAGACCGCCCTTGTGTGACTTGGCGACAGCCCGTGCGCGGGCTCGGGCGGTGGTCGCTACGGGAACCGCCCTACGAGCGCCGCGATTGCACAATGAACAATCCTGCGCCAATGAGCAGCAGAATGCCAAAGGCGCCGGCGGCGGCAAAGACGGCGGATCGCACCTGTGGCCGCTGCGCCTCCCCGTCGGTATTTTCGGCCTCATCTCCAGCCGGGTCGTTTTCGGAAGCGGCTGGCGCGCCGGACTGGGGCCGCGCGTTGCCGAATTCCAGACTGAGCACGTCACCACCGTGCAATGAAACTCCCCAGGCGGCCGTGGTGGTAGCCGTCCAGTCTTCATTCACCTGCTGAGTGACGCGATAGTTGCCGGGTGCCAGTCCACTGAAGCAATACGGCTCGCTGATCCCATCGGTGGTATAGCTGCCCATCTCCTGCTGATCATTGGACACGGCAATCACTACTCCGGCCATCAGCCCTTCGCCGGCATCCCGATAGCCATTGCGATTCGGATCATCAAATGCGGTGATGCACACCGTAGCCGCAGTCGCGGCCGCATCGAGTTCCGCAGCGCTGGATTCGGGCGCCTCGGCCGGTTCGCTGGGGGCGCTCTCTTCTGGAGCAGCAGCGGCGAATTGGTCAGGAGCGCTCTCCTCGGTACCAGCAGCCGCTGCCACCTCATCCTCCTCTTCCTCACGGACCGTGGGGACCGGTTCGGGCGTTGGCTCGGGGATTGCGGCATCAGGGGAGGTAGTGCGGATTACCAGTTCATCCCCCTCGTAGATGAACTGCCCGATGTTGTTGGTCGCCCGCAGGTCATCCAGTGTGACGTCATAGTTCGCCGCGATCAACCACAGGGTGTCGCCCGGCTCCACGACATGCACCACCGAGCCGTCGGGCCGTGGGGTGGCAGTAACAAAGGGGGGTGCTGGCGGTGGGGTCGGACCGGCCGTCGGCGGAACGGCGGTCGGCGCAGTGGGTGGCGGCACAGTGGGTAGCGGCGCCTCACCGACGACAACCAGGCTTGCATCATCAAAGTAAGCGTCCTGATTCTGCTTGGGCCAATCCGGGTTGGCATAAAGAAAGGCGGTGATTGTGCTGCCCTGCGCATTCGCAACGACCTCGAAATACCCCCAGCCATCTACTGGGTTTCCAAAAGCAGACCAGACTACAGTGGATGCCCAAGGGTTGGTCCCGCCGGTTGGGTCAATGCCAATTCGCATCCGCATATTGGCCGGATTGTGGGAACTGGCATCCTGACAGAATGCCCAATCATCACAGGACCAGGCCTGGCCGTAGGCGGAAAAACGGAGCTGGGCGCTCTCTGGCACACTGACTTGCTGGTAGGCGCCGGCCCAGAAAGTGGCGTACGATTTGAACCACTGAAGGGCGCGAGCCCCACTATGTACCCGGTTGGGATAGAATTGGCCTTCGGCCGGCTTCCATTCAGGGCGATGATTTGCCCAGTCTGGGTCGTCGCCGCTGTTTTCAGCCCACCACGGGGTCCAGCCGGCCGGCATCTGGAGCTGTGGGATCCCAGACCAGGTGCTGTACTCTCCCTCAAAACCGGGGTTCAGGAGCAAGTTCTCGCCTTGCTGCTGAGGCGCGGCCGTCGCCGCCAGCGGTACGAGCGCCAATAGCAGAACCAGTCCCGCGGTCCACGTTGTCCACTTGACTCTAGTCATTCTTTTCCTCCACCTTTGCGGTGTAGTCCTGGCCCGGCAGGGCCTGATTACAGACTTGATGCATGATTCCTGCGGCCATATGCTCAACACGGTAGTCTATGGCAGAATCACCGCATCGTCAATCGGGCGCCCGGTCGGGTTCAGCACCGCCAAACGCTCTTGATTATCACTCCGGTAAAGACCGACCACCACCTGGCATTCCTCCCTACTGTGGGTGGACGGCATCGGCACCTGGTGCACATCTGCTATCCAAATGCCAGGTCGCCACCAACTGGTTGGGAGAGTGCCGGTTGCCGGAACCGAATCGTCCTGGGCAACTAATCCGGTCGCCCCTACCAAATGAACAAAAGCAACGTACTCTGCGCCCGGGCTCTCCTCGGCCGTCCAGTACAGGGTCACCGGCAGAACCGCGTCACCTGCGCTGGTGGTCTGATCTGCCACGATCGCCATCTCCAGCCGAATGTTGTCCTCAAAATGGGCCAAGGGACTTTCCTGGAACTGCGGCGCCGGTTCCAGCCGGTATGCCCAATAGAGCGGGTAGGCGGCCGGCTCCAGGTCGCCCTTCACCAACGGTCCGATCGTTCCCTGCACGGTGATGCCGACCGGCAACGCGGCGATTTGCGGGGCGACAGGTTCATACGGCCACAGGAACAGGGCGGCCGGAGCATCCGTGATCTGCGGCAGTTCTCCTTCGGCCAGCCAATGCACATCGCGGTCGCCAGCCAGGTAAGGAATCGTTTCCCACTTGCCTGCGAACCGGTCGCTGGCCCAAACAGGGCCGGCATAGTTGTTGATCTCCTCTGCCAGTTCGACAGCGGCATGCTGGAATGCGTACGCCGTCAGGGGGTCGGCCGCATAGCGTCCATAATAGTCCCGTAACGTTGTCGCCAGGCTGGCCGCCAGGAGCAACCCCGTCATCGCCAATGGGGCCATCTTAATCCTTCTCGGCGGTACCGATCGCGCCAACCAGCGCTCGCCCTGCTCCAATCCGACTGCCGGCAGTAGAAAGACCACCGGCAACACGCCGACCGCCCGCAAATAGTGGGGGGCATTCTCGGCCAGAACTGTCGGGCCCAGCATTAGCAGGGTCCAGAGCAGTGTCATGACGGCCGCCGGCCGGCGCCAGTTCCAGCCGGCCCAGATCACGCCGATGAGGAGAAAAGGGGCAATGAGCCAGTCAAAGACCGGCCGGCCAGGCAGGTTGTGGCGGGGAATCATGTCGCCCTGCAGGAAGAACATCCCCAAGCCCCGGCCGATCTGCCGGAAAAGTGTGCCCCACAACTCTCCCTGGTTGGCGGCCGATTCCACAATGGACACCTGCCCCATCCGAGCCAGCAGCAGCGATGGATCGGTGAGGGTGGTCAGGGCAAGGGGAGCGACGGAGAGCGCCGCACCGGCCACGAACCACGGCACCGAGCGGCGCAAGCGGGCTCGATGTCCTGTTGCCCATAGGTAGATGGCAAACATGGCCAGAATCAGAGGAGTGAAGTAGATGGGCAGATACGTATAAAAGCCCAGTCCGTACAGCACTCCGCCTGCCAGGATCCAACCGCGATTCCCTCGGCGAGCGCCGTGCCAACCTGCGGCCAGGGCCAGCGCAATGAACAGCGGCAATCCAACTGCCCGGAACGCAATCCGGCTCAAGTGAAGCGGCCAGAAGGTGATCGCGACCAGCGTCGCGGCAAGCAGCCCCACGCGCCGGTTGAACAGCACACTCCCCAGGGCAGCAATTGCTGGAATTGTCAAGGTGCCAAGGAGCGCCGCCGGCAACCGAACGGCCGCCACCGTGCGCCCCAACCCAGCGATGCTCGCGCTCGCCAGATAGATGAACAGCGGCTCGCGCCCGTTGTTCGCGGCGAAATACAGAGGATGTGTTCCAGACAGCACGCGGAGCGCATCCAATCCGTTGTAGGCCTCATCTTGGTAGAGGCCAACGGGAACTGACCCAATGGCAGCCAAGCGGAGCGCTGCCCCCAGGCAAGTAACGAGCATAACCCAGAAAACGGTCTTTCGGTTTCCCAATCGACTATTCGAGCAAAGGACAACAAAAAAACCCACTCCCACGGAATGGGCTCCCTCTGTCCAGAGATTACTCACCCAGTCTGCCGCGGGCGACAGGCCTTGGTGCGGCAAGCCCTCGAAACTTGCCAGATTGCGGCGATTATAGCACAATGCAAGGGTGTGTCAAAGAGCGGGATTGAGGCTGCCATGCGGGTACTGATGGTCTCCAAGGCATGTTTGGTGGGGAATTATCAGCGAAAGCTGGAGGAGATTGCCTGTCATCAGGGGGTAGAGTTGACAGTGATTGTCCCGCTCAGTTGGAAGGACACGCAGGGCGAGCTCGAATTGGAGCGGATGCACCTGGAAGGCTACCGTCTTTTGGCGGATCCTATCATGTTCAACGGACGCTATCACCTGCACTACTATCCCCACCTGGGAAAGCGCATTGCTGAAGCTCGGCCGGAAATCCTCCACATCGACGAGGAGCCCTACAACCTTGCCACCTGGCACGCCTGGCGGCTGGGTCGCTCGGCTGGGGCAAAGTCCCTCTTCTTCTCCTGGCAGAACCTTGGGCGCCGATATCCGTTCCCTTTTAACCTGATGGAGAAAGCAGTTCTGCGCGGGGTGGACTATGCCATCGTCGGCTCCCGAGGCGCCGAAGACGTTTGGCGAAACAAGGGGTACACCGGTCCACTGGCTGTCATTCCCCAGTTCGGTGTCGATCCAGAGTTATTCTCACCCCCGGACCGGCGGGACCCCGGCCGAGGTTTTGTGATTGGTTATGTCGGGCGGTTGGTGCCGGAAAAGGGAGTGGACCTGCTCATTCGAGCGGCGGCTGGTCTGCCCGGTCCCTGGCAGTTGGCAATTGCCGGCGACGGCCCCGACCGGGCGGCGCTGGTTGCTCTGTCCAGACAACTGGGAGTGGACGGCCAGGTCTGTTTTGATGGGCAGCTTCCCTCGGGGCGGATGCCAGCCTATCTACGGCAACTGGATGTGCTGGTGCTGCCCTCACGCAGCCGACCCAACTGGACGGAGCAGTTCGGACGCGTGCTGATCGAAGCCATGGCGTGTGGGGTGGTCGTCCTTGGTTCTGATAGCGGCGAGATTCCCAATGTGATCGACCGTGCGGGTTGGGTTTTTCCAGAAGACGACATGGCCGAACTGCGCTCCCGCCTCTTACGCTTGATGCAGGAGGTGGATACGCGGGCTGAACTGGGCAGCTTGGGCCGCCGGCGCGTGCTTGAGCGTTACACCCAGGCCGGCGTGGCGACTCGGACAGTAAATGTGTACAAGGAGATGCTGGCATGAGTTCAACCTCCCGCAATCTGTTCACCTTGATCTTTGTGCTGCTGCTTGCGGCCGCGTGCCAATCCGGGGTTCGGAGCGGTACGCCGGACTATCCGGTTACCATCATAGCTTCGACCGGCGTGCCCACGACTGCGCAGCCACAGCCCTCTCCTCAACCGCAGGAACTCATTCCAGGCTCCACAATAGACTGGCAAAAAGTGACCCTGTTGCCGTTGCCCACCTCAGAGCCTTCCTCGGAGGCCATGGAAGCCAGAGCGCAAGCCGACCGGGCGGTGCCCGATCCCCTGACCGAGGCTGACCTGGACCTGCTCACGGCCGGTCAACCTCCGTTTGCCTTGAGCAGCAGGGAGATCAGTCTTGGCTGGGTGGCTCTGCCGGTGGACCTGTTCCAGGTGGCTGAGATGGGAGCATTTAGGATCCAGAGCATCCCGGTCGAGGATTATCCCGAGTGGCGTTTTCTGGCCTTTGATCTGCCCCTCACGGAGGCAGGAGAGCTGGGGGTCGTGGTGAGGGCGCCCATCAGTGGGATGGTCATGGGAGGCACCATGCGGATGATCAGCGATGAGGTTGCACAAACGGTCAGCGTCGACCATTCATTGAGCGAGGGCCAGCTTCTCCGTGCAACTCTGGTGTACACTGGTACGATCGAGCCCCTCTTTGTGGCCAGGCAAGAGGTACAGGCGGGCGAGGTGCTGTTTCGGTTGACGCAGGATACAGGCCGGATACACACCTTGGGCAGCACTCCCATTCCTGGTGGGGCAACGATGACGCTCCACGCCTCCATCGATACGGTCATTCGACAGCCATCGGGCGTAGATGCGCTCAAGTTCCTGCGGGGCGTGAGCCTGACCCCGGCCGGGTTCCTCAGGGATGAAGGTGAGTTGGTGATCTCGCCGGTGAATTGACGTGTGAGACCCGATGTCCGCACCGTGCCTGCAGGATTTCCTTTACTCCTCTGCATGTGTCGGTTCACCGGGTGCGGATCGCTGCTCTTCCCCGCTTGCCTGTTGACGACGAGGTGCGCCGACGGGTACTGGGCAACGGTATATTTGCTCAGATGAGCGCACTGGCAGGCAACCGCAGGGTGGGAGCGCTGATCGGGCGAACGGTGCGTACTCGTCTCATTCATGATGGCGCCGCTGCCGCGCTTGGTGCAGTAGCGCAGAAGACGGTTGGTATCATGGATGGCCCCGCCATTGGGGTTGTCCGCTCTCGCACCGCGGCCGCCACATTCGATCAGGCTCTAAAGTCGTAAACCCCATCACTAACCGGCCACTGCCGGCCGCAGCCGGAACAGACCAGAGTCCCATCG
>WSZX01000503.1 GCA_013139935.1 Ardenticatenales bacterium | reverse complement strand
TTTTTCTGCCTGCCACTCGCTCAGTTCCGCAGTGGCCGTCTGTGTTGCAGCATGTGCCACATGCGCTCGATGGTCTTTTTCTCGTGGCAGAGGGCCACAAACGCCTCCCGCTCCAGATCGAGAAAGTACGCTTCGTCCACCCAGGCCGGGGCGCTCAATTCGCCGCCGGTGAGGATATGCCCCAGCTTTTTACCAATCAGCACGTCGTGGTCCGAGGCATAGCCGCCGCCGTGCATCCGATAGAGCGCCAGTTGCAGGGCGGCGTAGGCGTCCCGCCCGGCGGCATACAGTTTTCTGGGTGACGGCGGCCGATAGCCATCCCGGACCATGTCCAGCACTGTCTGCTTGGCTTCTGACAGCAGGTAATCCTGGTTGACGATGATCCGATCGCTCTCGGCCAGGATTTTCATCTCGCGCGCCTGTGCCGCACTGGTTGCCACCTTGACCAGGCCGATCTGTTCAAAGGTCTGCTGCAGGAAGGGCAGCACCTGCACATCCCTGGTTCTCATCGGCGGGGACATGATCCGGCGTACCATCTCCTTGCAGCCACCCCAGGCCGGAATCAGACCGACGCCGACCTCAACCAATCCGATGTAGGTCTCTGCGGCCGCCACCACTCGCGAGGCGGCCAGCACCACTTCGCACCCGCCACCGAGCACCATGCCAAAGGGTGCAGCGACGACCGGCTTGGGTGAGTACCGCAGGCCCTGCATGTTCTGCTGCATCTGAGTAACGCTGTCATCAATGACGTCAAAATCCCCTTGTTGGGAAGCGACGGCTATCGTAAAGATGTTGGCACCGGCGCAAAAGTGCGTGCCCTGGTTGCCGATGACCAAGCCTTGCCAACGATCCTGCTCCAGTTCCTTCTGTGCAGTCGTGAGCATCTGAAAAATGAATGGGTCGAGGGCGTTGGCGGTCTTGGTGTGGAACTCTAGCAGGAGCACACCATTCCCCATGTCTATCAGGCTGGCGCTGTCGTTGGCGTGTAGCTCTTTGCCGTCTGCTCTGAGCGCCTTGATAGAGATGACCCTGGGGTCGGCCGGCATCGGCTGGTAGCCCTTGCTCTCCGGGTCGTAATACCCGGACACGCGGCCGTCCTCCTGCCGGTAAAAGGTCTCGTGTCCCGTGTCCAGCATCTCCTGGACCCAGGCCGGAATCTCGACCCCCTCTCCGTTGAGCCGGTCGATCGAGCGGGCCACTCCGATGGCATCCCAGGTCTCAAAAGGACCCAACTCCCAACCGAATCCCCACTTGCAGGCATTGTCGACCGATACGATGTCCTCGCTAATCTCGGGGATGCAACTGGCGGCATAGACCGCCGTGCGCGACAGCAGGTGCCAGGCATAGCGGCCGGCCCGGTCCTCGGCGTAGGCCATGACAGCTAGCTTTTCGGCCGGCTCGTCCGCCTTGCGTGCCTGGCCCACCGAGTCAAAACGCGGTTTGGCCGGCGGCTCGTATTCCAGCGTCTCGGGATTGAGTATCCAGAATTGGCGCTCGCCGTCGACAAAGGTCTTTTTGTAGAACCCTTGGCCGGTTTTGTTCCCCAGCCATCCCTCTTTGATCATCTTGCTGGTGAGCGCCGCCATCTTCTCGTGTCTGAGCACCTCGCGATGGGGGTCGTGCGGGATCGCGTCGTAGAGGTTGCGTCCCACGTGATCCATTATGTCGATGCCCACCAGGTCGAAGAGGCGGAAGGTCGCCGTTTTGGGGCGGCCGATCGCCGGCCCGGTGATCACGTCGACTTCTTCAACGCGGAACCCCTCGTCGAGGGCGTAGGCGATGCCATAAGAGCCAGCGATCGATATCATCCGGTTGGCGATAAAGTTTGGAGTATCCTTGCAGATGACTACCCCTTTGCCCAGCACCCGGGTAGCGAATTCCTTGACGAACTCTACCAGTTCAGGGCTGTTCTTCTGGTGCGGAATGATCTCCAGCAGCTTGAGGTAGCGGGGCGGGTTGAAGAAATGGGTCCCCATAAAGTGCTGTTGAAAGCTGTCTGAGCGCCCATCGGCGATCTGGTGGATGGGAATGCCGCTGGTGTTGGTGGTGACGATGGCGTTCGATCGCCGGGCCTCATCGATGCGGGCCATCAGTTGCTGCTTGATGTCGAGGCGTTCAACGATCACCTCGATGATCCAGTCGACCTCTCCCACCCAGTCGAAATCATCCTCCAGGTTGCCCACCGTGATCAAGTCTGCACTGCTCTTGACATAAAAGTTGGCCGGCCGTGCCTTGAGGCACCGATCCAGCCCCTCGTTGACGATCCGGTTGCGCACCACCGGGTCATCCAGCTCAAGCCCTTGTTTTTCCTCTTTCGGCGTCAGTTCCCGTGGCACGATGTCGAGCAGATAGCTGGGTATGCCGACGTTGGACAGGTGGGCTGCGATGGATGCCCCCATGGTGCCAGAGCCGATGACGGCGACACGGTTGATGGAATAGTTCATGGTTATTTCTCCTCGCCTTTCGCTATTTCAACTCTCTCCGGCCATAGCCCAGAATCCGCCGGGCGACAATCAGCGTGTTGATCTGACCGGTTCCTTCGAACAGGTCGTTGATCTTGGCATCGCGCATCCACTTTTCCACCAGGAATTTGCGCGAGTAGACCAAGGGGCCTAGGATTTCGACAGCCTTTTGGGTGATGAGTGTCACCGCCTTGCCGGCCTTGGCTTTGCACATGGATGATTCGATGGCGTTCGGGCGGCGCTCGTCGAGCATGGATACCGCCCGCAGGGTCAGCAGCCAGGCTGCCTTGTACTGGGCCTCCATCTCCATGACATCCCGCTCCAATCCGGTCAATCGGTGGCGGGGCAGGCCGTATCGAATCTCGATACCGTCCTTTTCCAGCGTCTCTTTGACAAATTCGATGGTGGCGCGGGCGATTCCCATGGCGCTGGCGGCGACCAGCGGACGCGAGGCGTCGAACGTCTTCATCACTCCCTTGAATCCTTTGGTGGTATCCTTCTTCTTGACCTCCGGACTGCCAAGGACATTGTCGTAGGGAATGCGACACTCTTCGAAAACGATGGAGACGGTGTCACTGGCGCGGATCCCCAGTTTCTCCTCCGTCTTGGTGACCTTCATTCCCGGCGTGCCTGCTTCCACCACAAAGCTCTTGATGCCGGCTCGCCTGGCTGAGCGATCCACCGAGGCCCACACCACCACAAAGCCGTCCGACTCTTGGGCTGCCATCAACCCGCTGGTGACAAAGATCTTTTCGCCGTTGAGCACCCATTCGTTGGTTTCCTCATCCAGCCGGGCGGTGGCCTGGATATTGGCGGTGTCCGAGCCGCAACAGGGCTCGGTGATCGCCATGGCGGCCCACTTTGGTTCGCCCTCGGTAAAGCGTTTCAGGAAGCGGCGCTTTTGCTCGATGGTGCCTACTGCCTTGATCGCTTCTCCGCCTAGCTGCCCGCCGGGGATGCACAGGTAGATGCCGGCGTCGCCCCATGACATTGCCTCAATCATGTGGGCCATCAACAGGGTGACAGTAGAGGGCCGTCTCTTTCGTGGCTTGGCCGGTTTCTCGCCGGCCGCCAGCGCGGCTGCCTTTCTTTCGGCCCTCTTGAGCTCGTACGCTTCTTGCATCTGGACCACTGGCCACATCTGGTTGATAAAATCCCACGGTTTTTCGTGCTCGTTCTCGTCCAGGTCCCGGGAAATCGGTCGCATCGACGCCTGGGCCACCTGCCGAAACATCGCGTATTGCTGCTTGATCTGATCTGGAAGCTCAAAATCAATCATCACTCACTCTCCTCAAGAGCGCCCTTCGCCTCTCTGCATACGGCCTGCAAACCAATCCTGCGCACGGCCGGGTGACATCATATGCCACTCACTTCCTGTCACTGGTTCTGCTAGACCATCGCCAACCCGTCAAAGGTGGCAAAGCCGCGCCCGTTGCGCAGCCAGAGCTCCACCGGGAATTCGCGAATGTAGCCATAACCGCCCAGCACCTGCACTCCCCCATCGGTGACTCGCAGCACCATCTCATCGGCGAACATCTTGGCGAGATAGGCTTCCTTGGCCGCATCCTTGCCCTGGTCCATTCGCCAGGCTGCCTCCCAGACCATGAGTCGGGTGGCATCGATATCCACCGCCATGTCGGCCAGCATAAAGGCAATCGCCTGGCGGGACGCGATCGGCTCGCCGAATGCCTCGCGCTCTTTGGCATAGGCCAGGGCGTACTCGTAGGAAGCGCGGGCGACTCCTACTGCCAATGCCGAGGTGGCGATTCGAGAGAGAGTCATCAACTGGCCCAGGTCGCAGCCTGCCTCGCCGCCCAGCCTGCTGGCACGGGGAATGCGGCAGTCGTTCAACGCCAGTTCATAGGTCGCCAGTGCCTTGATGCCCATGTGCTTTTCGCGATCGCCGACCTCCAGACCCTCGGTTCCCCTTTCCACCAGGAAACCCTGGGTTGCGCCGTCCTCGGCCGCGTAGACCAGGATCAGATCAGCCGTCTCCGCCAGCAGGACGTACGCCTTGTTTCCGTTGAGAACGTATTCGTCGCCGTCCAATGTCGCTGTCGTCTTGAGCGCGGCCGGATCGAACCGGATGGTGGGCTCGATGAGCGCGGCCGTGGCCGATTTGAACTCATCCTCGCAGAATTGGGGCAGGTAGCTCTCCTTTTGCTCTGTGGTGCCGCACAGGAGAATCGGATAGGCGGCCAATCCCGGCGCCAGCAGATGCATGGTGATTGCCAGGTCGCCCCAGGCCAACTCTTCGGCATAGAGCGCACCGGTGACCACGGACCGCTCTTCGGCAAAGCCCTCGTACTCCTCGGGTATGCCGGCCGCCGTCAACCCCAACTCCCATCCCTTTTGGACGAGATTCTGGGGTATCTCTCCCTCTTCGTCAAAGTCGCGGTAGACGGGCCGCATCTCCTTGTCGGCGAATCGCCTGACCGCACCAATGAGCATCTGTTGTTCTTCGGTCGGTTCAAATGAGATCATGGATCCTCCGTTTTGGCCTGGTGCGACCAAGCCGTCATCGAAAACCGGTGGACGCTCTGTTTCCACCAGCGTCCCTCTGCGTCCCGCCCATCCCGGCGGCAGTGGAAGCCCTGGGGCAATACTACCGCGATCGGATGGAGATGGGCGCCCTCTTTACAATGTGCAGCCCACCACCCGACTTGATCCGGGGCAGTGGGGACCCTTGTCCGTGCAGCTTGTTCCTGTCACTTTCCGTCAGCCGAGTCTTTTCGGGACCCGGCCATCAGGCCCTTGATTGCCATCTCCAACGCAGCGTTGTAGAGTGATTCGAGGTCAGATGCCATCATCTCCCGGCGAAGGGGGTGGCCCAGGATGACGTACACGCCGTGCAGCATCGACCAGATGACTCCGGCTGCTTGCTTGGGATCCTCGGCGATTAGCTCGCCCTCAACAACCCCCTGCTGAATCGCCTGAACGACGTAGGCGAGCCCGCGGGTGCTGCGGATGAGCACATGCTCGTAGAGGTCGGGGTCGACCGATTCGATGAACCCGGGGCGATCAAACGCCATGAGCAGGCGGTAGTAGTGTGGATGGGTTTGGAAGAAAGAAAAGTATGCCTTCGCCAACCGGCGCAGCCGGGTGGAGGCTGGGAGGGGCTCGTCCGTGGAGTAGGCTGCCTCCAATCGCTCGACGAGCATGACCAGCCCCTCCTGGAGTAGGGTGAGCAGGATGGTCTCTCTGCTGGGAAAGTAGCGGTAGACGGTTCCCTTGCTGACCTCGGCCGCGGCCGCGACATCGTCTACTGTGGTGTTGGTGATGCCCTTGGAAAAGTAGACGCGGCGCGCCGCATCCAAGATCGCTTGGTATCGCTCCTGGCGCTCCCTGTCGCGCCGGTTCTGGGTTAGCGAACTGGGCATAAAAGGCCCGCAGCAGTTAATCGGGTAAATGACTGATGGTCAGTGAGTGACGGTGAGTTAGGCACTGACCCACAGTCAGTATACATCAAGCCGAACCAGACTGTCAACATTGGGAAATCCTTCACAAAGTTGGCCAGGCGGCCAGTGAGGGCTTGGTGAATAGTACCACGGCCAAGGCTGCTCGGAGAGCGAACCGGGCCGGTCGGGTTCAGCGGTTGCGGCCGTCGTTTCCGAGGGCCGCAACTGCCATCAAGTTCCCCCGTGGAGGGAGCCTATCGAAAGAGTCCCCTGCGCCAGCAGGGGGAGCTAGCCAAAGAGTTTCTGCAATTGCAGGGCGAGCGACATGTCGCCGGAGACCTTGAGCTTTCCCATCATGAACGCCATCTGGCTGTTCAGGGTGCCATCAACAATGGCGATCAGGTCCTCATCGCCCAGGGTAAGGGTGCAGCCAGGGCTGTCGTGCGTCCCTTGGACGATCTTGGGCTCGTCGCCAGATGCATCGACGTACCACTGGCCACCGGTGTCTCCGGTGACGTCAAACTGAAAGACGTGGTTCAGCCCAGCCATCTTGGATGTATCCTGAGCCAGTTGCTCAAAGAACTCGCTTGGTGTAGTCATTTCGATTCTCCTCTTGCGTGGATCAGGTGGGGACGATCTTCCCACCGTTGGCTGATAATTCCCGTTCGATCGGCGTGATTCTGAAAAGAGCCGACCGATTCATTCTATTCTTATTGATCTGATGCCCCGCAGCTTGCTGCGGGGCAGTTGATTTGTATCAGAAAGCGGCGCTGGCGGCAAATGCAGCAATGGCCTGCGGCTCGATCGGGTCACGCAGGTCTGGGTTCTCCAGCGAGTACTCGGGCGACAAGTTGGGCTAACTGTGTGATGGTCGATGGCTTTCGGAGCCAGTCGACGATGCCTGCATCTCTCAACTCGCTGGTCTTGCCGAGGGGGTGCCCGGTCATCACCACCACGGGCGCCAACAGGCCTCGCTGCCGTAGCGCTCGGGCCAACTGCTCCTGCGCCTCTTTGAGTTCCCTGGTCCGCTCTTCCACCATCTCTTCCAGCCGCTCCGAATACTCTTTGAGTGCTTGTTCTGATCGCGCGCTTTCCTCCTCCAGCTCGATGCCGTGAAGAGCAAGAGCTATGTCGTGAGCAACCTCCTCGAACAGGGATCGCTCCTTGTCGTCGGCAGTGAGACTGGCCGGACAGGAAACCGTCAATGAGCTGGCCCATGTTGCGGATGGCGTGCAGCGTGACGTTGA
>WSZX01000009.1 GCA_013139935.1 Ardenticatenales bacterium | reverse complement strand
CTTGTGTTTTTGGTTTTTGATATCGAGATAGTGTTGTTGTTCCCCTTTGCGGCAGCCTTTGACGTGCTTCCGATTTATGCCGTTGTCGAGGCAGCGATCTTTGTGTTGATCCTGGCAGCCGCTCTTGCCTACGCCTGGAAAAAAGGTGCCTTGGAGTGGTTCTAGACAACTGATGGGCGCCGGGGGTTGCCCGTCTGTTCCCTGATCATTTTGCCCTGGGAGTGACTCTGCATGGATAGTTTTGAGATCGCCAATCTCTTTTACAGCATCGGGCAGGTATGGACTGAATGGTTGACCAATCTGGGGCTTTCTCCCGAGTGGGTCTCGTTTACGAACAAGGCAATGGGGGCCGTTCTCCTCCCTGCTTTGCCCGTCATGATCGTGTGTGTGACCATCATGGGGGAACGCAAGATCATCGGCCGGTTTCAGGACCGGCTGGGACCAAACCGCGTGGGCCCTTTTGGTTTTCTGCAAACCATCCCGGACATTATTAAGCTACTCACCAAAGAGATCATCACGCCGACCCATGTGGACAAGGTCATGTACAATCTTGCCCCGATGTTGTCGGTCGTTTCGGTGATCCTCATCTGGGCCGTGATACCTTTGGCAAGCAACGTGGTGGGGGCAGACCTGGAGATCGGCGCCATCTACTTTGTGGCGGTAAGCTCCTTTGGCGTATTGGCCGTCCTGATGGCTGGCTGGTCATCCAACAACAAGTATGCCCTGATCTCCGCTTTCCGCGGGGTGGCTCAACTGGTCAGCTATGAGGTCCCCCTGGTGCTCACATTGCTGGTTCCTGTTCTCCTGGCTGGCACCATGCGGATGAATGGGATTGTCGAGGCACAGGCTCAGGGGTGGTACGTTCTCCTGGCCCCTCTCTCTATGTTGATCTTTTTCATCAGCAGCACGGCCGAGGTGGGGCGCTCCCCGTTTGACTTGCTGGAGGCGGACTCGGAAATCGTCGCCGGTTTCAACATTGAATACAGCGGCATGCGGTTCGCCATGTTCTTCTTGGGGGAGTTTATACACGCCTTTACTTTCTGTGGAGTTGTTGCCACCCTGTTCTTTGGAGGCTGGCGTGGGCCTTTTGTAGATCAGGTGCCGGCACTTGGCTTTCTTTACTTTTTCGCCAAGATGTTTGCGATCTATTTCGTCAACATTTGGATCCGCATCACCATGCCCCGCTTGCGGATCGATCACTTGCTCAACCTCAGTTGGAAGTTCCTGGTTCCGCTCTCTTTGGTCAACCTGGTGGTGATGAGTCTCGCAGCCAAGCTAGTGCAAACACCGGGCGCGGATGCAACGCTCTGGCAGTTGCTCCCCCGCTGGGGCATATTACTGGGTGCCAACATGGTGATGATCGCCGGGACATTCATGATTCTGGGGACTGTTTCCCGCCGCGAGCGGAACAAGCAAGAGGCAGCGAGAGTACTAGAGCCGGTGGTTTCCGGTTTTCAAGGGTGACAAGTATGACCTACATTGTGTTCGGATTTTTCGGAATTCTGACCTTGGGTGGCGGGATCCTCGTCGTCACGAGCCGCAACCTCGTTCGCGCGGCCGCATCGCTGGTGCTCTCCTTGTTTGGCGTTGCCGGCCTCTATGTTCTGCTGGAGGCAGGCTTTTTGGCAGCGGCACAGATTCTGATCTATATCGGCGCCATCGCCATCCTCATCATCTTTGCCGTCATGCTCACCCAGCGGGTAGCTGCGGAGAACCGTGCCGCCACGAATAGCCAGTGGCCCTGGGCGCTGCTGGTCTCTGCGCTTACATTCGCACTGCTGGTGTACATCATCAACATTGTCTGGCCGCTGGGGATTCGAGCAGCAAACGTCCCGGTCTTGGCTGCTGACCCAACCAAGGGGTTGGGTATGGCCCTGGTTGATTGGGGCCAGTACGTCTTGCCGTTCGAGGTCGCCTCCATTCTCCTGCTCGGCGCGATGGTGGGATCCATCTTTGTCGCTCGTGAGCATCACGACGACTAGCTAAACAAGGGGATTGCCCAATATGGTTCCGCTCTCCTGGTATCTGGTCACATCGGCACTTTTGTTCTGCATTGGGCTGTATGGCGTTTTTGCCCGGCGCAATGCGGTTGCCATCCTGATGAGCATCGAGTTGATGCTTAACGCCGTCAATATCAACCTGGTCGCATTCTGGCGATTCCAAACGCCAACTCGACCGGTCGGCCTGGCGTTTGCCGTGTTTGTCCTCGTTGTTGCAGCCGCTGAGGCGGCCGTGGGGCTGGCACTCATCCTCTCCATCTATCGCCAGCGCAAGCACGTCGTCGTTGAGGATATGGACCTCCTCAAGCTCTAGCCGCGGTCCAAGAAACCATCTGTGGCTCTGTAAAGGATTCGTCAATGGATCATGAACTGTTGAACCTTCTCCCCGTACTGGTCCCGATTCCCCCGCTGATCGCCTTTTTCCTGATCGTGTTGTTCACCAACCGGGTTCGCTGGTTGAGCCACACAATTGCCGTGCTGGCAACCATTGTCTCCCTTGGCTTTGGCGTGGTGCTCATAGTCAACGGGCTGAGCATGGGCGCTCACGATCTGGCGCACCACCCCATTGGGAAAGCCATAGAGTGGTTGCCGATTGACGGCTTTAGCAACTGGCTCCAGGTGGGCGCGATGACGGACCCGCTGACAATGGGAATGCTCTTCTTTGTCCCTTTGGCCATTTTCTGCATCATCTTTTACAGCATTGGCTACATGGGGTA
>WSZX01000306.1 GCA_013139935.1 Ardenticatenales bacterium | reverse complement strand
AGCGTATTGAGGCTCAGTACCAGGCATCTACTTTTGTTTCTCATCTGACCGCGCCCGGTACGGTACTCAAACTGGCCCACGGAATGCACGGACGCGTCCCGGACGGAGAGCTGATCTCGTTGCGGGGGCACGATTTCGACTTTGGTGAGGGTCTCTCACCCCAGACGGCCGCATTGGTGCCGCTCGCCGTCGAGCGGGTCCAGGCGCTCATCGAGGAGCTGGCCAACGCCGGTTCTAACGACGCTCTATCCTGAATGAACGCCCCTCCTGGCCGCGCAAGGCCAGTCTGATCTCAGAGATCGTTGGGGCAGCCATGGTAAACACCGTCGCCGTGCCCAGGTCACCCAGGTGATGAGCGTCGCCGCTCTGAATGAGCGGATAGCCGGCCAACTGGGGAAATCTGCTGCATGCGGCCGATGGCGTGGTATGGGGGGAGATCTCCAGCGCATCGACCGGCAGATCAGATGGCACAAAGCCCAGGTTGGCAAGCAGGCTAAAGAGCGGCCGGTCAACGTGGGCGGGAATGGCCAAACCGCCCCGGCGCACAACCTCGGTCGCCGCATCTTTGAGCCGGATGCCGGTGGAGGTTTGCAGCAGACGCGATTCGCGCCGGATCAAGTCACCTGTCTGATCGACTACAAACTGCTCGCCAAGTATTTCGGGGGTGTTTTCTTGCTGCGGCAGGTGAGCATCCACCACCTCTTGCCAGGCTTCCAGTTGTGCCAGCGAGTCGAACAGGCAGAGAAGATGTACCTCTTCGTAGGTCTGTAGCTCCATCCCGGGCAGGACGACCAGACCAGAGCCCACGGCCGCCTCCTGCACCGCTGCTACGTTGGCGCTGGCGTTGTGATCGGTGATCGCTATCAGATCTATGCCCTGAGCCAAGGCCTCACGCACGATAAGAGGCGGAATCATCTCGACGGCCGCGCACGCTGAGAGCACAGTGTGCACGTGCAGGTTGGCGACAGTGTCCCCCAGTCGCCCGCCTGCTTTATTGATCATTTCGCAGGCCTAGACGCCAGAGATGCCCCACGACAGAAAAGGTGGGTTCTTTGGTGGAAAGCAACGTGATGCCTACCTCGTCGGCCTTGGCGATGGTATCTGGATCTGGCGTTTCGCCCTCGGTGACGATGATCGCGCTCAGGCCCAATACTGCCCCGACGGCCACGATGTTGCCATGAGCCTGCAGGGTAACCCACAGCGCTCCATCCCGGGGCGCACAAGCCATGACCCGACTTAGCATGTCCGAAGCATATCCTGCCACCGGGGTAATGCGGCCAAAATCTCTTTCCACGGTCAGTAATGTGAGGTCCAGTTCTTCGATGATCTGTTCTAGCGTCATACCGTCTCCTTGCGGTTGCCGCGCCTAGGCGCTCAACCGGTCGATGATCGTTTCGAGCATCCGGTGTTCTGCATCCGGCTGCAGGAAGATCCACATCTCAAGCCGGGTTCCTTCTCCAGGCGTCGACTGTAGCCACATCTTGTCAACACAGCGCTTGATATTGCTCAGGCCAAACCCAGCGCCAAAGCCCAATGCGCGAATCTCGTCCGGGGTCGTCGTATAGCCGGATTGCATGGCCAGCTCAATGTCCTCGATTCCGGGGCCGTCATCCAGTGCTTCTATGAAAATCATGTGCGGTTGGATCTCCATTCGAAGGATGCCGCCGTTGATGGTGTGGATAACCAGGTTCATCTCGGCTTCATAGATGGCAATGGCGCAACGGCGGGCGAGATCGAGGCTCGCGCCCAATCGGAGCAAGGCCTGCCTGACGCGTACCGAGGACATGCCCCCGTTGTCGAAATCTCTTGCCTGCACCCGATAGCGGAGGATCAAGCTGGTGCGATCGGACACAATGTCCTCAAACAGATGCCGGGCGCGATAGCGCCGGATCTCTTCGTCGTTCTCGTCCGACTGTAGCGCCTTGAGCAACCCTCGCGCAATGTCTCCTTTGGTGATGATCCCGACCAACCGTCTGCGGTCGTCCGCGACCGGCAAGCGGCCGGCGCCGGTACGCGAAAACACCTCCAGGACCTTGACCAGGAGATCGTCCGGGCCCACCGTGAATAGACGTGGGGCCATAGTGTCACCGACCGGTGCCTCCATATCCCCGGCCTGTAGAGCGGATAGCAGGTCGGGCATGCTGACCATGCCGACAAGTGTTCCGTCTGCAACGATGGGGGCGCCGGAGATCTGCCGGGATTGAAGCAGCTCGAGCAGGTGCGCTATAGAGTCACCGGGTTCCACGGTTATTACATCGCGGGTCATCACATCCCCCGCCTTGAGTTCGTACGCAAACGCCTCGGCCTGCGTGATGCCCTGGGTCGGCTTTTGGGTGCTCATGTCTTCCCGGTGCAATGAATCCTATCCGAAAAAAAGCAAGACGGTCAGGAGGATACCCCAATCGCGCCCTTTCGGCTAATGACACCGCAGTTTTCACAGTGGAGGCCGGCGTGTAGGAGGAATCCCACCAATCAATTGTTTCCACCACACCTTTTTTCCCGGCAACCAGGTCGCCACATCGCCGCCCGCCAGGTATGCTGCGGCGCGGGGTGCTATGTCAGTTCTCATTATAGCACACGGGTTCTATTCGGGGAAGAGCTACCGCGTGACGGCAAGAGTTCCCAAAAGCGTAGTTCGACCTCTGTGTCCCGACTTTTCCATCGCTGTCGTCAACGCCTGGCTCTGTTCTGCCCGGCCGCTGGCGGCGAGAGCTGCGCCATCCGCCCGATGCTAAAGGCGCTGGAAAGGGTAAGGATCCCTTGAGCCACAGTTCCACCTGCTCGTCGGTCATAGCCCGGACGGCAAGCCAGGGG
>WSZX01000032.1 GCA_013139935.1 Ardenticatenales bacterium | reverse complement strand
GGCAATGCCACCTTCAAGCTCGATATCGAGCGGATGCGGCAGGGCTGGTACTCGGACAAGTACTTTGCCAACATCGTTGCCATGCTGGAAGGAGTGGCGGGTGCCGAAGACTGGCCCCTGCCCACCTATGCCCGTGATCTGGGCCTCTCGTTGCATGATCTCAAGCTGGGCGACATCGAAGTTGAAGGGCAGTTCTTTGCCCGCCGGCCGGGTACCACCATCGTTGTTGGCGTAGACAAGGCGCTCGCCATGCTGCGTCACTGCGCCGGCCGCCTTGATGCCAAGGGCGAGTTTGTGGAAACCTGGCAAGACCTGGATGTGGAAGCCGTGCATGACGGGGCAACGGTACAATATGAGGGAAACCCGGCGCGTGTTCAGCCGGTCATCAAGGTGCGCGGCCGGTACCGGGATTTCGCTCTCCTGGAAACCCCCATGCTGGGCATTCTTGGCCGAGCCAGTCGAATCGCCACCAACGTATACCAGACACTGGTGGCGGCGCGGGGCAAGCCAGTTCTCTTCTTTCCTGCTCGTTTTGACGTGCACGAGGTGCAGGCGGCCGATGGCTATGCCTATGACATCGCTGTGCAGCGGTACACGATGGATAGAGGGGAAAGACCAGGGTCATTTATCAGCACCGACGCGCAGGGCGAGTGGTGGGGCGGGCATGGCGGGGGGACAGTGGCACACGCCGCCATCGCCTGCTTCCTAGGCGACATTTCGGCCGCCATGCTCGCCTTTGCCCGTTTCCGGCCGGCCGAGATCCCGCGAATCGCTCTGGTAGATTTCGAAAACGATTCTGTGACTGATTCTCTGCGCACATTGCAGGTGATGTTCAATGAGTATCGACGCTCGGTCGACCAGGGGGATGGCGATATGGCGCGCAAGTACGTCCTCTACGGGGTTCGTCTGGACACCAGCACCAGCGTGCGGGATGAGAACGTGCCAGCTCTGGGTGACCCAAGACTGGACATGGGTGTGGTGCCCCGGTTGGTCTTTTTCGTGCGGGAGGCGCTGGACAGTGCCTGGCGCGATTGGGATTTGCCCTCCGAGTGGATCGAGCGCGCCCAGGAGTACTGTCGCGATGTCAAGATTGTTGTCACCGGCGGATTCGGCCCAGACAAGATCCGGCGTTTTGAGAGGCTGAACGTCCCGGTTGACATCTACGGTGTGGGCTCTTCGCTCATGTCCAATGATAGCAGGGTCGGAACCAACACCGACTACACGGCTGATGTGGTGAGGGTCAAGATCAATGGGCACTGGGTCGACATGGCCAAGGTGTGTCGCGCACCGTGCGACAACCCGGACCTCGAACCGGTGGATCTGGGGCCATTCTAGGCGGCGTTCCGGGGTTCGCCGGCAAGTCGACCACCGATGTTCCGTCGAATTGGCTCTGAATCTCTCCTTCCGTCTTACCATTGAGCACCAGGTGCACCTCGGCGCTCGGGGCTGGTTCTCCTCGGGGGTCGATTAGTCTGCCATCTCTCCCAGCCGCGCGACGGCTTCCTGCCGGCCGGCAGGATGAGTGTTGCCCTGAACCTCACTCTGAGGATGGCGAGACACACCTACCGCTGCCACCTGGGTCTCGGGCGAGATTCGCTCAACGTAATGGATCCTCGCAAGGCCAACATCCTCCTGCAAGGCGACCGCACGAGGACGCTGATGTCTTATCCGTTGATCATAGGGGCAGAAGCTCAACCGACGGCTGAGAGGGAGCCGCTTTGCACCCTATCAGCCGCGGATAGCCCTTACCAGCGCAATCAGCCCCAGAACGATCAGGCCGATGGGAAAGACGTACTCCCAGGCAAAGCCGTCGGCAAAGAGGATGGTCAGACCGCCCAGGAGTGCGAAGGAGGAAAGACCGCGGAGAAGATTCCCTCTTGCCCACTGGGTGACGAGAGCGCAGATACCCAGCAGCGCTAGGATGCCAGGCCAGAGCCAGTCCAGGAGGAATAGGACGCCCAGTCCAACGAGGAACATCCCCGCGCCCAGTGTGTCTGCATTCTGTTTGACCATGGACAAACTCCTCATGCGCGCCGCTCGACTACTGCCAGGCCTTGCGGCTCAAGCGTCTCAAGGGTCGTATGCTCAGATGCCAGGAGGAAAGAAAATGGGAAGGAAAACGATGATCGCCGCCACATGAATTATCCAGAGGCCGATGCCAACCCTGGGATAGTCTGTAAAGCGGTACCCGCCGGCCGCCATGACCAGCAGATTAGATTGGTGCGAAATCGGCGTGAGATAGGCAGCTGAGGCCGCCAGAGCGACCGCCATCGCGAAGGTCTGGGGGTTGGCTCCCAATTGCCTGGCCGCATTCAGTGCGATGGGCGTGACCAGCACCGCGGTCGTCGAGTTTGACATGAGTTGCACCGAAAGGCCCGCAAAGATGGTGACCCCAGCCAGAACCCCGGTTGGTCCCAGTTGGCCGAAAACGCGGATCAGCAGATTGGCCAAATACTCGGCCGTCCCGCTTTTTTCCATCGCTAACCCGAGCGGCAACATCGCAGCGATGATGAACACCACCTTGAGGTCTACGGCGTGTTGCGCTTCTTCCATGGTCAGCGCGCCTAGAAGCACCATCAGGGTGCCTGCCATCACGGCCGCGGTTGAGAGATCTAGCCAGCCGGTGACAACTGCAATCAACATGATCGCCAGAGCCGCCAGTGCCACCGGGGCTTTATGCAGGCGAAGGCGCTCTCCGGCTGTACTCCCTTCGTCAAGGAAGAGCACGTCTGCCTCCCGTTTCAGGATTCGGAGCTTCTCCCTTGGCCCCTGAAGCAATAGCGCATCGCCAACCTGGAGCGGCACCTCTCCCAACCCTGTCCGCAACGGCCTCTCCCCGCGCCAGATTCCCAATGCGCTCAGGCCGTATTTTTCGCGGAAATGGGTCTCTCTGAGCGTTCGGCCGGCAAATGAGGAGCGGGGAGCCACCACTACTTCGCAGATCCCGATTTGCGCCGACTCTAGATCAGCATCCGACCATTGTTTGGGCGGCAGGATCTGCAGGTAGGGTTCGACGTCTTTCTTTCGGAACTCTCGTAGCTTTCCCTCCAAGAGCAGGATATCATCCTGAAACACGATGGTGTCCGGCTCTGGGTCCAATTCCTCCTCGCCGTCCCGCTCGATCGCCAGGACATTCAAGTTCCACACATCGCGCAACTGGCTTTCAGCCAGTGACCGGCCGATGAGACGAGACCCGGCCGGCACGCGAATGCGAAAGAGCCGCTCCTCCAGGTGGTAGGTGTCGGTCAGTTCATTGGCTTGGTCATTGACAAACGGGGAGGTTGATGGAGGTGGTGTGGGGAGCAGACGCCGGCCGACAGTGGCCATATAGCCGATGCCAAGCGTCATGGCTATCAGTCCCATTGGCAAAAAGTCGAACAGGGCAAGTGGTTGCAGTCCTCGTTCAAGCAGCGCGGCGTTGACCAGGATGTTGGATGGGGTGCCGATCAGTGTCAGCGTCCCCCCCGCCAGCGAGCCAAAGGCGAGCGGGAGAAGGAGCTTGGAGGCTGGGATCTTGGCTTGGCGGCAGAGTCCAACGACCGCCGGGAGCATCACCGCGGTAGCTCCCACGTTGTTCATAAAGGAGGACATGATGCCCACCGTCAGCATGACAATGATGGTGAGGCGGAGCTCATCCTTGCCAGCAACGGCGGCGATCCGGTCACCAATGGCGTGTGCAATGCCCGTGCGAAACAGGCCGGCGCTGATGATCAGGATCGCCCCCACTGTGATGACGGCGGGGTTCCCCAGACTGGCAAAGGCCTCCTGCGCACTGACGAGCCCCGACATGATAACGGCCAGCAGGACCATGATGGCAACCAGGTCCGGCCGTAGTCGCTCTGACACGAACAGGATGACCGCAATGAGCAGTATAGCCAGGACAGCTGCTATTTCCGTCGTCATCATTACCCCATTTGGCACAATCAAGGAGATTGTATGGCGGAGCGTTCAGCGGGTCAAGCTGAGGAAAGAAACGAAAACCGGCCGGAATGGGCCAGCCGGTTGTATGTGCCTGCGTTTGCTGATGGTCTGGCTCCTCGGGTAGGACTTGAACCTACAACCAATCGGTTAACAGCCGACCGCTCTGCCAATTGAGCTACCGAGGAAAGCGAACTGCGAGGAATTATACCAACTCGAAAACTGACGTCAAGACGCGGTGCCGCCACACTTGAGAGGCATGATGGCCGGGCAGCAGCGCTGTTACGGCCTGATCCAGCGCAAACGCATGCCGTTCAGGATAACGACCAGCGAAGCGCCGACATCCGCTACTATCGCCATCCACAGGGTCGCCCAGCCGCCGGCCGCGAGAGCAAACACAGCTGCCTTGACCGCCAGAGCAAAAACGATGTTGGCGGTTATCACATGGCTGGTCCTGCGGCTCAGGGCTAGGATGAAGGGCAATTGAGCCAGATCGTCACCCATCAGGACAATATCGGCCGACTCCATGGCCTGAGCTGAACCGACGCCGCCCATCGCGATTCCGACATCCGCCTGCGCCAATGCCGGGGCATCGTTCACTCCATCACCAACCATTGCCACTGTCTGGTGCTCATCAGCCAGACGGGTAATTGCAGCCAGCTTTTCCTCCGGCAGCAAACCGGCGAACACCTGATCAATCCCAACCTGCCGTCCGATCTCGGCTGCCACCTGCGGGTTGTCGCCGGTCAGCATCACGGTAGTAATCTGGCGAGCCTTCAACTCTGCCAGCACCTCCCTGCTCACCGATCGGGGCGTATCTGCCACTCCAAAAACACCACATACCTCGTCGTCATGTCGGACGAGGAAGACGGTTTTCCCCTGGGCAGCAAGTTCATCAGCGTGGCGGCAAACGAGTGGCTGATGGGGAAAGTGCTCATCAAAATGGGCATGGCTGGCCACCGTTACCACGGCGCCATTCACCACTCCCTCCACGCCGCGGCCGCTCAACATGGTAACATCGTGGGCCTCTGTGATTGTGACCTGACGGGCATCCGCCTCGGCCAGCAGGGCACGGGCAATCGGGTGGGAAGAGTGTGCCTCTAGCGACGCCGCATGCTGCAGAGCACAGTTCTCTGCACATTCGCCGCAGTCACACACATCCACCACATCGGTGGCGGTGGGGCGCCCCTCGGTGAGCGTGCCGGTCTTGTCAAAAGCAATCACCCTGACCCGGCTGAGCGCATCCAGGTAGCGACCGCCCTTGACCAACACCCCGCGCGAAGTTGCGTTGGTCATGGCGCTGACCAAACTGACGGGTGTGCTGATGACCAGAGCGCAGGGGCAGGCGATGACCAGCATCTGCAACGAACGCATCAGCCATCCACTCTCTCCCCCAAAGGGCTGTCCAAAGAAGAGCGGGGGAACGGTAGCCACGAGGGCGGCCGTAACCGCGACACCTGGAGTGTAGACACGGGCAAAGCGATCAATGAACCGCTGGACAGGCGCCTGGCGTGATTGGGCTTGCCGCACCAGCGCCACCATCCTACTCAGGGTGCTGTCGGCCGCCAGCTGGGTCACCTCAACTTCCAGGGCGCCGGCCCCGTTGATCGTGCCGGCAAAGACTTGAGTGCTCGGTTCCTTTTCCACCGGAACGCTCTCGCCAGTAATCGACGACTGGTCGACTGCACTCCGGCCGGTCAGTACGGTCCCATCGACACTTACGCGGTCACCGGGACGCACCAAGACCCGGTCACCCGCCAGCAACTCGCGGACGGGAACATCTTGAAGCTCGCCACCGGCCAGCATCTTGGTTGCCACCGGTGGGGCCAGATCCAATAGACTGCCCAAGGCACTCCGCGCGCGATCGGCCGCATATCCCTCCAGTGCTTCTCCCAGGGAAAAGAGAACCACCACGATCGCCGCCTCGGCCCATTCACCAATGAACACTGCACCGATGACGGCGATTGTCATCAGTGTGTTGATACCCAGGACGCGGGAGCGCCAGAGCTCGTGATGGGCTCGCTGGGTAATGGTGAAACCTCCCACCAGTACCGCGGCTGCAAGAATGAGAGTGGACTCTCCCAGCGATCTGTTGACAGGCAGGGCGAGACACAGTCCTACCAGCGTCATCAGGGCAGCGATGGCTGACAGCGTTGTGCTGCGCTGTGAGAGGAGAAAGCGGCTAAAACCCAACAGTGGCTCGATCGGCCCTTTCCAGTTCGACGTGCTATCCCGAGGCCGATCGATCACCAGTGAATGGCCGGCCGACTTCACCGCCCGGCCGATTTGCTCGGTGTCCAGCTTTTCCCCGGGATAGGAAACCGCCAGTGTGCCGGTCGCAAGGTCGATCTTGCAGTCGCTTACAGCCTCCAGATTGCTGACGGTCACACGGAGCCGTTCGGCGCAATCCAATCAGGTAAGGCCGGCGACGGTATACTTTATTACCAACATTGGGAAGGGTGTCTCCGGTTCAGTTTCCAAGCAGCCCGATCATATACCTTCAGCTCAACCGAGGGTGTCACGGTGCCCCGACCATCCTCTTACTCCAGGGCGAGGAAGAAAGGCAGGGACGAACAAGAGTGTTCTCGTCACCTTCAGACAAGGATGACTCTCGTCGTCGATAGTCACTTGCGGGAGCGGATGCCCGTGCGCCGTCCCACTCTCGGGCTTCAACAGCCCCCGATCACTTTGGCGGTGGAGCGGTGAACTGCTCAACCCCGCTTGCCTGGTGGTGTGGCCAATGGTCAACTGGGACAACTCAAGGAGCTCAAGGGTATGGTAGTCGGAGTCCGGCGCGACAGATGATCTATCGTCGAAGAAGATCGATCGGCCTTTGCTCCCTCTACTGGCGGTGCCCGGACACCCTAGATGAACAGCGTGATAGTTGACTTGCGAGCCTCGTTGATGTACGTCCCCACTGCTCCGTACTCATCAATCCATTCCTCGCGCAGATCATCGCGGCTAATGCCCATGATCTCCATCGTCATGTCACAAGCGATGACCTTGCCGCCCAGCTCTTTAAAGTCATTCATCAGCCTCTCTAGCGAAGCCACGTTGACCTTTTTCATGCGTTGCTTGATCATCCATTTACCAAGACCCAGCATGTGCATCTTGGAGAGCGGCCCTTTTTCCAGCCCGCTCTTTTGCAGCCGTTGGAGCCCAAAGAAGGTAAAGTAGATCGCGGCTTCCATTCCCATCGACAACGCACCGTTCGCGATGATTAGCGCGCTAAACACCTTGTCCATGTCGCCGCTGTGCAAGACGATTGTTGTTCGCTCCGTCTTCATTTTTGCCTCTGCTTTCTACTGTGACGTCTCAGGGGTGGCATGCTCGCTGAGCGCCAACCCGCCCTACAAGGCACTCAAGCGGATTCGGAACGCCTGGCGAGTTCCGAGGGCACCGGGCCCAGTGGTGGTTCTTGAGCCAGCGCCAGCATCCATGACCCGCAACAAGAGAATCACTCCACTCATCGGCGGATGCGGATTGTCCAATCAGAGTCCGTTCCCTCAATGCTGACAAGCTCCAACTCTAGCGCCTCGACTGCCATCGGGATTTCTTTTCGGGACGCAGGGTGTGTCCCGATCACCTCAAC
>WSZX01000290.1 GCA_013139935.1 Ardenticatenales bacterium | reverse complement strand
CTGGTTATGGCCGATCTGCAACGGGTGGAAGAGGCGATCCCGCTCTGGCATGCGGCGCTGGAACTAGAGCCGCACAACTCGGGCTGGTGGGGCATTCTGGGCAAGCTGCTGCTCGCCACCGGGCGGCCGGACGCGGCTACAGATTGCTATGCTCGCGCTGTCGAACTCGAGTCGGCCGGATCGCGCGCCAGAGGTGTGCCGGCCGCGGGTGATAGTCATGAGCACCATCTCGGGTGGGCGCGGGCGCTGCTGGCCATGGGTGAACTGGATGAGGCTGGTCGCCACGTCGAGTCCGCGCTTGATGAGCACCCCGATCTTGCTGCTTCACACGCTGGCCTGGGTGAATGGCAGGCGGCCATGGGTAATTGGCAGGAGGCCCTCACCAGCTTTCGCAAGGCCGCTGCCCTATCTGGAAATGGGGCGAGCGCCCCACCGGCCGAGCGCGCCAGTTACCTGTTGCGGGTCGCCCGGGCGCATCGCGCCTTGGGTTCGCCCGAAAAGGCGCTTCAGAACCTGGACCGCGCCGCCCAGATGGCGCCCGATCTGGGTGCCGTCTTTGCGCTGATGGGCGATATCCACCAGGAACTGGGGAATCGCGATCCGGCGCGGCAGGCCTACCAGCAGGCCACCAAGGTTGCTCCCTCCGATCCAGGCTATGCGCTGCAACTGGCACGGTTTCTGCAAGATGAAGGGCAACTGGACCAGGCGCTCGACTGGCTGATGAAGACGATTGCGGTCGCACCTACGGCTGCCCTTTGGATACAGGCCGCCAGGGTTTACGAACAGCGCAATCAGCGCGGAAAGCGACTGGAAGCGCTTCACCGGGCGGCAGCGCTCGAGCCCGAGAACGCAAGAGTGTATTATGAGTTGGGCCTGGCATACAAGCAGCGCAAGGAGTATCAGATGGCCATTGAGGCCTTTGAGAAAGCGATCTCCCTCGACCCTGGTGACCAGGCTGCGCACAAGCAACTCTCGGCCGTTGTTGCCATCTCTATTACCAACGAGATGGGGCGCGGATGAATGTTTGGCAGTTAACGGATCGGTGAATCGATGGATTATCAGTTTGCCCTGAATATCATCAAAGCGGCTCTGGACCCAACCTGTCAGCAGCCCGGCTTTGCCAGGCGGACAGCCGAGCGCTGGTTGATGGAGCAGCCGGGACACCTGACGATGACCGTACTGCTGGCAGACGCGCTGCTGGCCGATGGTGATCGAGATGAGGCACGGCGTGTCCTGCGCGAGGTGCTTCACACAGACCCGGAGAACAGTGCCGCCTTGGCACTCAAGACCCAGTTGCATGAACTGGATGGCGATGTCGAGCTGATCTGGGCAACCGCAGCGGCGCTGCGGCAAGTGGCGCCCGGCAACCCGATTGGTCGAGCCCAGCTTGCCCGGATGGCCGATCGCGCGCCCAATCTACCATCGCCTCACATAGATCCGGATGGAGATCCTGGTGGCGCGGCGGACCAGCCAAGGCCGGACAGACCGGTGCAGGCGGCCGAGGCGAATTTCCTGGCGCTGATCCCATCGCTGAGTGAGCTGGAGGAACTCTGGCGCGGGGGACAGATGGGAATGGCCAGGGATCTGGCAGAGCAATTGCTGTCCTCCTACCCACGGTTGGTCAAGGCGCACCTGATCCTTTCCGACTGTCAAATGGGTCTGGGCGAGGAGGCTGCCGCTGTCGCGCACATACATCAGGCCGTATCCCTGGATCCCGGCGGCGAAGTGGCCGGGCGGATATGGGGCGGCGATCGACCCTATGTTGGGGCGTGGCCCCCGGCATATATCCCTGGTGGGACGGGCCCGCTTCCATACCCTCTCGCCAGTGCTCTGGGCCTGAACCTGCTCCCAGAGCCCGCGGTGCTGACGGCGGATTCCGACCCGTCCCTGCCCACCAACGGGCGGGGCACTCTCTCCAGATCTCCATCTCTGCACGATCGCACAGATTCCCCTGCCTCCCCCTCTTCTACTTTGTCATCTCAATCGCCCATTTCTTTTGTCCAGGAGACTCTTCTCAGCATCCAGGCGGAGATCAACCGGCTGAGCGGAGACGTAGAACCCCGGACAGGTGGGGCCAAGGAGACGCGGGTTTCGCTCAAGCCTATCTATGCCATCATCTGCAGCAGAGAGCCTCTCCGCGCCAAGTACGGCGACGATGGGTGGGAGCAGATCGATCGAGGGCTTCAGTCGCTCGCCAGGGCGGCCGAATCCAGACTTCAGGTGCCGGCCGGTGTGATTTACATTGATGATGCGGCCAGCCTGGCCTCGTTTAAACTCGACCCGGTAGACCCGGCCGATCCGTGGGCGGTGAAACTGCTGCTGGACCAACTGGACAGCCAGTTGGAGCAGCAGAAGCAGCAGGTGGGCTGGGTGCTGCTGGTGGGCGGGGGGGATGTGATTGCATACCATCGGCTGCCCAATCCTACCGACGATAGCGACCAGGATGTGCTGTCGGACAACCCCTACGGATGCCGGGATGAGAACTATTTCGTTCCTCAGCGAGCAGTTGGACGGCTGCCCGATGGCGTGGGTGGCGCTCCGGATGGGAACCCGACTTTGCTGCTGCGGAGCATCGAGACCGCGATCGCTGCTCACAACGCCTCGCGACGGGCACGGCGCTGGTGGCTGGCCCGACTGCTGGAGAGACTGTTCCGGCTCTTCCAGGGCGGCGGCGCATACGCGGAGGCGAGTTTTGGATACTCGGCCAGCATCTGGCGCAAGGCCTCGCTGACCGTCTTTAGCACGATTGGGTCCGCCCGGCGTTTGCGCACTTGTCCGCCGCTGACGGCGGCCGAGTTCAGCAGCCTCCCGCTGGGTCGGTCCCGCTATGGTTACTTCAACCTACATGGGATCGCCGATGGTCCCAATTGGTACGGGCAACGAGATCCTGCGTTCCCGGCAGACTATCCTGCGTTCCCAATCGCCCTGCGGCCGGAAGATCTCGACTCGCTGGGCGGCGTGCCAGAGGTGGTTTTCTCGGAAGCCTGTTTTGGTGCCCTGGCTGAAGGCAAGAGCGCGGAGACCGCCCTCTGCCTGAGATTTCTGGACTCGCGTACCCACATGTTCGTTGGTTCCACCTGCATTGCCTATGGTGGCCTGAACTCCACGCCCGAGGCGGCTGATCTGTTGGCCGCTTTCTTCTGGCAGGAGATCATGGCCGGCCGGACTGGCGGAGTCGCTCTCCAGCAGGCCAAAGTGGCCTTTGCGCAGTATCTGAGCGGACGCCAGGGATACCTGGATGGAGAAGATCAAAAGACGCTTATCAGCTTTGTCTACTATGGTGATCCAACGCTAAAGGCACCCCCATCCCTCCGCGGTGCGCCCATCCTGAAGAAAACCATGCGCAGAAAAAAAGTATTGACCGCCTATCCGGCGAGGGTCTGCGCCAAGGAGCTGGCAGGCCAGCCGGCCACGCCGGTTCCGGATCATATCGTAGAACAGGTGAGAGCGCGAGTGACCGGATACTTGCCGGGAATGGCTCAAGCCGATCTCGCGGTCGCGCGGCAATGGTCCTGCAAGGCTAGCAGTGGCTGTACCAGGCAGTGTGGTGGCTGCCAGCGCAACACAAAGCAAGCCCCGGCGGGCAAGATGGTCCTTACCCTGAGCCAATCATCTCATGTGGCAGGCAAGAACCACGAGCAAGTGGTCAAGGTAACGGTGGATGATTCCGGAAAGATGCTCAAACTGACGGTGTCCAAATGAGAATTGAGGATTACCCACGCCCACACGCCGACTCTGGCATTGGATTCTATTACTTTCCGGATTCTGACCACTTTGGTCGTGCTGATCTGGACCGGTGGGTTCCTCGATTGGAGGCACTGGGGGCCAGTTGGCTAGTGATGCAGACGCCTCCAAGCCGGCCGATCCCTGACAGCTTTCTCCAGCGGCTCATGGTCGCCGATATCGAGCCGGTGGTCATGATCAGCCCCGCGCGGTTCGGACCCATGGAAGCTGGGGTCCTGCGCGACACGATTCGTTCAATGGTCGATAGCGGCGCCCACTATATGGTGCTCTTTGACCGTCCCAATGACCGACCGGGCTGGGCGCCTCATGAGTGGAACAAGCCAGCGCTGGTGGAACGGTTCGTGGATTTTCTTGTGCCTGCACTGGAACTGGCAGCCGGTGAGGGTGCCATCCCGGTTCTTCCTCCGCTCGAGCCCTTGGGTGCCTACTGGGACACTGCGTTTCTGGAGGCGATGTTGAGCAGCTTGGGGCGGCGCGGGCTTGGATCTGTGCTCGAGAGCGCGGCGGTCGGGATGCGCAACTTTGCCAACAACCGGCCGCTGGATTGGGGGAAGGGCGGCCGCGAGGCATGGCCTCGGGCCACCCCCTATGCCAAACAGCCGGATGGCCAGGACCACCGGGGCTTTTGCATGTTTGAATGGTATCAATCTATCATCCGACAGGAGACTGGCAGAACACTGCCGCTGATTGGTTGCGCCAATGGCCCACAGGCGAGTCAGATGACAGGTGGCCGGTTTGACCCGGCGACTCATGCTAGCCGAACGGCAGAAATGGTGCGAATGATGATAGCCGGCGACCTGCCATCCACAGTGTTCAACCACGCCTTTTGGCTGCTGGCGGCCGAGCGTCACCAGCCCTGTTACTATGAGAGCTGGTATGACGCTGATGGGACCGCACGCCTGCCCGCGGTCGAGGCGCTGGAAGAACTCTCAAAGGAGGCTCGCCCGGCGAGAGCAGGGCTCGATTCGGCTGTGCAGGCAGTGCCCTTGCCCACAAGTCATCGGATGGCGCCGCGTGGCCCCCAACGCGCGACCGGTGGCCGGCAGGCCGCAACTCGGCGTTCGCACTCGCCTGCACCAGAGGGCAATGGTCGGAAGGTGATTGACCACTACCTGCTGCTGCCGCTATTTGAGTGGGGAGTTGCACGCTGGCATCTCAGCATCGTACAGCAGTACGTTGAGGCGTTTCTGCCCACTTGTGGTTTCTCGGTCGACGAAGCCAAGCAGGCCCGCAAAGTGACGATCATCGGCAACGAGCAAGGGGTCAGCCAGTCTGATGCCCAGGCGCTCACGGCGGCCGGCTGCCAGGTGCAGCGGATAGCGGGCAAGGATGGTCGCGAGACTCGTCTCTTGTTGCAGGAACTGGCACGAAACAAGCAACTAACCTATCAGGATTAGTTCTCGATGGCTGAAGGAGGTCATTCAATGTATGGTGAACCGATGGAATCGGCCGGCGAGGGCGGGAATGATTGGTTTGTCCCCCAGATTCGGGTCATTGGCCTCGGTGGCGGAGGCTGCAACGCTGTTGATCGGATGATCACTGTGGGCATCCCGGGCGTTGAGTATATTGCTGCCAACACTGACGCCCAATCGTTATCCGTGGCCTCGGCCCCAACTCGGATTCAGCTGGGCCCGCAGCTCACACGCGGTCTTGGGGCTGGCGGCAGCGCGGATGTGGGGCGCAGAGCTGCAGAGGAGAGCGAGATAGAGTTGCGGGAGGCGTTGGAGGGGGCCGATTTGGTTTTCCTGGCCGCCGGGATGGGCGGCGGCACCGGCACGGGCTCAGCTCCCGTCGTCGCCCGCATTGCCCGGGAACTAGGTGCGCTCACAGTGGCAGTGGTCACCTGTCCATTTGCATTTGAAGGGGCGCAACGTGCTCGCACTGCGCAGGCTGGGCTTCAGGGGCTGGAGCGCCACGTGCATACCCTCGTCAGGGTTCAGAACGACCAGCTACTGGAGGTTGCCCCCAAGGACTTGCGACTGGAAGTCGCCTTTTGCGTGGCGGACGAAGTGCTGCGTCAAGGAATCCAGGGAATCACAGAGCTTGTTACCCAGGCCGGGTTGATCAACCTGGACTTTGCCAGTGTGGCGGCGGTGATTCGGCATGGGGGTAACGCGCTGATGGCGATAGGACGCGGGGACACTGTACAACAGGCTGCTGAAGCCGCTCTCTGCCACCCGCTGCTGGAGCATGCCCTTGTTGACCGGGCGGCTGCGTTGCTGGTTCATGTGACCGGTGACTCTGAAATGGGACTGGCAGACATCGACGAGGCCATGTCAAAGATCATCCAGAGAGCCCACCCGGCCGTCGATCTGCTTTTTGGGGTGAGCGAAGACCAGGAGATCGGAGGCCGGGCACAGGTCACCCTGATTGCCACGGGCATCAAGGACCCGGGTCGCGAGTCGATAGCGGTTCAATCCCTGTTTGGCGTTCCGCTGCCTGCTACCGAGAAGGATGATATCCGAGAGGAGCCCGAGCCAGCCGATGTATGGGAATCTCTGGATGTGCCAGCATTTATGCGCCGGCGCGAGTTTTCTGGCGTGGGGACGAACACGCGGGAATAGCCATGACTAGGACACTGACGCGGAATCAGATCGACGCGATATGCCGAAAAGCGTGTTCTCGCTTCCCGGAACTCAAGGGGGTCCGGCCGCGCGTCACGTCACAGCGCATCAAGGGCGAAGAGAGGTTCTTGCTTACCTTTAGAACCACCGTTCCTCTGCCAGACGGAGGATCTCTTCCCACTATCGTGCGGGCGGTTGCCGACTCGAACGGAAAAATCCTGAAGCTGAGTTCCTCGCGGTAGAAACGGTTCCCGAGTTGGGATTCTGGCCGGGAGAGGAGGCGTAGGTGGGAATGCTACAGTTCACGTCCCAATGGCATCTGGTGTCTTGGTTTCTGCTGGCGGTCTACCGTCGGGAATGGGTCAGGCGCAACATCTATTTGCTTTCCATGCTGGTTGGTTCCCTGGCGGGCGGGCTGGTTGCGCTCGCACTGTATGGTTGGTTAAGGATGTTCCAGTGAAGAGCCGGGTTCCGGATGTAACGCACGTCTGCGGACTGACGGTGACAGGATGTTGAGATTGTGGATCAAGTGCTTGCCGCGAGGGGAGAGCAGTGTGGGGACGAGATGGGGTCGATTTGAGCCCTCATCCCATCTCTGCCAGTTTCCCCGTGGCAGCGTGAGACCGCAGAGGGAAAGGCGTCTGGTCTGTTCTGCCATGCCCTCGGCGCTGAAACCGGTGGCCATGATGATTGGATTACGTGTCCTGGCCTTGGTGGCAGGGGTTTTCTTCCTTGCAGTGTGGCCCTCTGGCGCTGCGCAGGCCAGCATGCTCGACGGCGGAGGTGATCGCAGGGGGGCGAGCGTACCAGACTTGCAGCCGGCGGAGGTGGAGGCAATCACGCCCAGGCCGTTTGGATATGGGATCACGGTTGATCTGGTGGATCAGCCGCTTACCCAACTGATGAACGGGGTGGCTGGGATGCATCTCAACTGGGTCCGGCAACCTGTGCATTGGGGACAGGTCGAGCCTGCCCCCGGCCTCTACGACTGGAGCCAACTGGATTCCATTGTTGACAGCGTTCACGTTCGGGGACTCGGCCTGCTGGCAGTGATTGTTGGCACCCCCGAATGGGCGCGTCCGGCCGGGTTCAATGAGGCCCATGATGGCCCGCCGGCCGATCCGAACACACTCGGCGGCTTTTTGGCCGTGCTTTCCAGTCGCTACGCGGGCAGAATCGATGCTTATCAGATCTGGCAAGACCCCAATATCATTGCCAACTGGGACTCTGCAACAGGCCCATCGGCTGAGGACTATGTGCGTCTCCTAAGCGTGGCCTACCTGGCCATCAAGGCTGGCTCTCCGGATGCTCAAGTGATTAGCGCTGGCCTTGATCCCACAGCAGCCGCTGATGGTCTGGCCGCCGTTGACGATCTAGAGTACCTGAGTATAATGTATCAAGCTGGCTTCTCAGCTTGGTGCAATGTGGTTGGCGTACATCTGAATGGGACCAGTCACCCCCCTTCCGATTATGTCGACGAGGCGGGACATACGTCGTCGGCGTTTGAGAGCGAGAGTTCATTCTTTTTCCGACACTATGAAGCGGTGCGCCGGGTGATGGTCGCCTATGGGGACGAGGAGACGCCGGTTTGGCTGACCCAGGTGGGTTGGGCCTCCCTCTCTCCCGCTCCCACCGGTTATGCCTACGCGGCTGACGTGACCGAGGAACAGCAGGCGGATTACCTGATCCAGGCATTTCGGATCGCAGAGCAGATACCCTACATTCACGCGATGATGGTAGACAATTTCAACCTCTCCACGATCTCCCCCTCGTCCCCGGCGGCCGGCTTTAGCCTGATTCGCTCCGATTGGACCGCCCGGCCGGCGCTTCTACGGTTGGCTCAGATGCGCCAGGAGCAGATTCTCTCCTCAGCTGGTGCTAGCTACTCTTCGGCGCGCAACCGTGCTCCACAATCGGGTGTGAAGCCCTACCTGCGTCACTCCTCGCCCGAGGTTACACTGCGTGAATAGAGAGCCGGGATGTGTCACGTCCCTCGTGAGGGCCTGCCTCATCCCAGCTTTGGTTGGAGCCATCATTGGCTTTCTTGTCGTGATCGTTGTGTTGTTGTACCTGTCTTACAGTTAGATCGGCCGTCGCTTGCTCCTACTCGGGTTCGGACGTGCGCAACCCCAGATGTCGCCCTCGCCTTTTTCCATTCCTGCCGCCCTGTGGGTGCGCCCGGAGCGGTTTTCTGTTATCATGGCCGGTAAGGATGCGATCTGATCATGCCCTGGGCGATCACTCGTCCAGGAAGAAGCTTGGGCAGGGCGCTCGACGCCCGGTTCCTCCGGCGGATCCCGAGTTGAGCGTGTTGTGGAGAGGGAGGTGGAGGTGTCTGATACTGGTAACCGAGCAATTGAGGATGGTTTCTCCATGATGCCTGGTGCCGGGCGATTCGTGGGCCTCGGTGCGCCGAGGGACGGCGTGATGGGGCCTCTCCCAGGGGGCGCCGTCTGGCGGTGTTTCGTCGAGGTGGATCGGCCCGATCAGCCAACAAGTGGATTCGGACATGCCCAACCGGCCCCCTGAGCTGTTGGACGTCGCTGCCATCCGGGCGGACTTTCCTCTGCTGGGGCACGAGGTCTACCCTGGTATTCCCCTGGTCTATCTCGACAACGCAGCAACCTCCCAGAAACCGCTTGCTGTCATTGATGCGGTCAACTATTACTATCGACGGGTCAACGCCAGCATCCACCGCGGATTCCACGCGTTGGCGGAGCGGGCAACGGAAGGATACGAAGACGCTCGCCAGAAGGTTGCCCGCTTTGTCGGGGCTGGTAGCAGCAGGGAGATCATCTTTGTCCGCAACGCTACGGAGGGAATCAACCTGGTGGCGCAAAGCTGGGGTAGGGCCAATATCGGCCCCGGCGATGAGATCATCCTCACCGAATTGGAGCATCACAGCAACCTGGTCCCCTGGCAACTGTTGGCGCAGCAAAGGAAAGCGACCATCCGCTACTTGCCGCTGGACGGCGATCGCTGTCTGGACACGAGCCAGTATGATGCGCTACTGAGCGGACGCACGAAACTGGTTGCCTTTACCGGCATGTCCAATGTGCTGGGCGCGATCTCGCCGGTCAAGGAGATGGTCGACAAGGCGCATGCGGCCGGTGCGGTAGCTCTGGTGGATGCCGCGCAATCGGTACCTCACATGCCAA
>WSZX01000189.1 GCA_013139935.1 Ardenticatenales bacterium | reverse complement strand
GAGCTTCAGGCCGAGTTGAAGCACCTGAAGAGCATCAAGAAGGATCTGGAACAAACCCGCGATTTGGCTTGGCAGACCTATACCACTCTCTCGACAAAAGAGGCCGAGTTGGCCTTGGCCAGCCAGTCGGTGGAAAGCGAAATCCGGTTCGCCGCCGAGTCCGTCCCACCGCGCACGTCTGAGGGTTCCGGCACCATGACTACCGTGGCCCTGGCTGGCGCGGTTGGGCTGATGCTGGCGGTAGGCATGGCCTTTCTGCTGGATTTCCTGGATCAAGAACCGACTATCATGGGGTGGTGGAAGGCTCGACGCTCGCCCGGGCAATGATGCCCGTGCCTCGAAACCCGGATCCCACTCAACGGCCGGCTGCCTCGGGCTCGCCACCCGCCCAGGGGACGAGGCCTGCTCTTCGCTCATTGCTGGACATTGCGAGAGGGCCGGTCTGATTCAGTACCCAGAAAAACGTTGCGCCCGAAATCCGGCTGCGATATAATGATCTTGTCTCTGCGACAATGAGGTCGCGGCAATGAAGCTGGATCGACTGATGAGTTTCTCCCCATTAGCATTGTGATAGGAGGTACCGCTTTGCACACTGTAATCTGTGCCAAACAGACGCCCAGTACTACCGCCATTCTGGCGGTGGAGGAGGGCAAGGTCACCTGGAGTGACCCCGGCGGCTCGCCCGACATTGCCAACCCCTGGGACGAGTACGCCATCGAGGAGGCGATTCGCCTCAGGGAAAAACATGGCGGTAAGGTGACCGCCATCAGCATGGGGCCGGAAGAGGCCCGCGAAGCGCTCAAGACCGCGATTGCCATGGGGTGCGATGAGGCCGTGCTGATCTCGGATGAGGCGATCAAGGGCTCCGATACGCTGGCGACCAGCTATGTGCTGGCCAAGGCGATCGAAAAGCTGGGAGATGTGGACCTGGTCATTTTCGGCCGTCAGGCCATCGATGGTGACACCGGCCAGACATCCATGCAGGTTGCCCGGCGCCTGGGGTGGACACCGTTCAGCTTGGTGTCTTCCGTGGATGAGCTGGATCCAGAGGGCCGGACCGTCAGTGTGACTCGCGCCATCGAGTCCGGCAGACAAAAGGTCAAGGGTGCCCTCCCGGCAGCTCTGAGCGTGCTGAAGGAGATCAATGAACCACGCTACCCGTCCTTCAAGGGAATCCGCAAGGCCACCAAGTACATGAGGCGCGAACTACGCACTTGGGGAGCGGCCGATCTAGAGGCTGACGTGGACCGGATCGGCGAGGCGGGCTCAGGGGTGAGCTGGCCTGAGATCTATATGCTACCACCCAGAGAAGGCGAATGCACCATCATTGAGGCCGACACGCCCGAGGCGGCCGCCTCTGCCCTGGTGGACAAGCTGTTTGAGGAGAAGGTGATATGAGCGCCATCTGGGTATGGGTGGAGCAGCACAACGGTCAGGTACTCCCGGTCTCGTGGGAAGTGTTGGGCGCCGGCCGAACCTTGGCAGAAGAGTTGGGCGTCGGGCTTTCTGCCTTGCTCTTTGGGCAGGGCGTGGAAGGCCTGGTTCAGGACATCATCCAACGCGGCGCGGACAAGGTGTTCCTCTGCGACGATGCTACGCTGTCCGATTGTCGAGCCGAACCGTACGCCAGCCTGCTCTCCAAGCTGGCCGGCGAGCACAAGCCGCAAGCGATCTTGGCGGGATCGACCTCATCCGGCCGCGACGTGTTGGCCTTGGCGGCTGTGGACCTGGAAGCCGGGCTCATTCCGGACTGCACTGGATTGGCGGTTCAAGATGGCCGAATCAAGGCTACTAGGCCGGTCTATGCCGGCAAGCTCCTTTCCAATGTCTACTCCAAGGGCGACACGCTGCTGGCTAGTCTGCGCAGCCGGGCTTTCCCGGCTGCAGAGGCGGATGCCGACCGTAGCGGCGAAACCATCGTGGTGGAACCGGCCATGCAGCCGGGCGACATTGGGGTCGAGATTCTCGGGTGGGAGGCGAGTGAGGGTACCGTCAGTCTGACTGACTCTGCCATCATTGTCAGCGGAGGCCGCGGGGTGGGTGGCCCCGAAGGGTTTGAGCCTGTGCGCCGGTTGGCCGCCACCCTGGGTGGGGCCCTCGGCGCCAGCCGTGCAGCCGTTGACGCTGATTGGATCCCCTACGCTATGCAGGTTGGCCAGACCGGAAAGACGGTCTCTCCTGACCTCTATGTGGCAGCCGGCATCTCGGGCGCCATCCAGCACCTGGCTGGAATGCGTACGTCCAAGGTCATCGTTGCCATCAACAAGGACCCAGAGGCGCCCATTTTCAAGGTGGCTCAGTACGGGATCGTGGGCGATCTGGTCAAGATCGTCCCCGCGATGGTCGCGGAACTCGAAAAGCGCTTGTAGAGCTTCCGTGTCGCGTGTTTCCCTTTAGAGGCCCCCGTCACACTGGCGGGGGTCTCTTTGTGCTTGTTCGAGAACAACTCGGGTTCCTTGTGACCGTTCTGCACCATGCTGTACGGCGAAAGCGGGCGTAGCCTACAGCGGCCTATGCCTAGGACACTGCAGTTGATTCACGATTCAAAGCGAAGAGTTGTTTCTTTCAAGTGTTTTGTTGTCACGTCAACTCAACCACGGGATCACAAACAGGAACAGGCTGCCTCCGCTGAGAAGCGCCAGCCCGCCCGCCACTACCGTGATCATCAGCCACCGTATCCGAATGGGCAGCAGGCTGTTCAGCCACAAGAGTCCTGCCACCGCAATGCACCAGCCGCCGGCGAAACGACACCCCGTCGCAGTGAGTAGGATCGCTATCGAGACCAGTGTAGCGGCCGCGATGCGTGCCGTTCGGGCCTGCGTCAGCTTCTCCCAGCCCACGCCGGCCGCCAGGCCCAGCGGGATCAGCGCCGGGAAGAGGTATCGACCCTGGTGCTGAACAAAGCTGAG
>WSZX01000406.1 GCA_013139935.1 Ardenticatenales bacterium | reverse complement strand
GATCACTCTTTCGATGAAATCCACTTCAGCCTGGGTGTTCTGGGTGTAGGGTTCCTGATCATATTTCTCAAAGCTCTCGTACAGTTCCTCGTACCACTTTTTGGACATCGCTACTCTGGCCTCCCGTTCCGATTTCGCAAACTTTTCTAGCAGCATCCTTGTCACGCGATTTGATGGTTGACGACTCTTGTCGGTGCACCCAGTTTGCAGCAAAATCTCCCCAGATGCATCGGCCGTCTGGGGAGGTTTTGAACTGGTCGGGTGACCGGTCTTAACCCTGGTCGCGTGACCAGGTGCCACTCAAGTTCGGTCAGGGCGTGTTTGTCGCCAGGTTGTGTTTCAGGGCCAAGGCTACCGTCTCGGTGCGGCTGGCCGCGCCCAGCTTGGAGAGAACGTTGCTGACGTGAAACTTGACGGTGGAGCGGCTGACGACCAACCGCTCGGCAATCTCGGGGTTGCTCAGACCCTCTACCATCAAGGCCAGGACCTCCCGCTCGCGGGGGGTCAGGTCGTGGCCCGGCGCGGGCGGCTCGCTCGCAGATCGGGAGGCACGGATGAGCACCTGAGCCGCTTCCGGGGCCAGCGTGGGCCGGCCGGCATGAGCGGCCCGGATGGCTTGCGCCAACTCGTCGGCGGTAACGTTCTTGAGCAGGTAACCGATTGCTCCAGCTTGCAGTGCTCTCTGGACCAGTTCTTCTTCCTTGAAACTGGTCAGGGCAATGACCTGGATATCGGGGCAGCGATCGCGTATCGCCCTGGTGGCGGCCGCGCCGTCCATCCCCGGCATTACCAGGTCCATCAGCACCACGTCGGGCTCGAATTGCTGGCACAGGCGCACCGCCTCCTCTCCGCCTCGGGCCTCTCCGACCAGTTCCAGGTCATCAAATGCCAGCAGAAAGGCAGACAGGCCGCTGCGAACCACGGCGTGGTCATCTACCAGCAGGACGCGAATGGGATTGGTGTTGCTCATAAGCTCTCCTTTTTCTGTGAGATCAAGAAGGGAACTCGTCAGCCGTCATTCGTCTTTCCAGATGACTGATACCTGGGTGCCGCGGCCGACCTGGCTCTCGATGTCGACCTCGGCGCCAATGACTCGGGCGCGCTCGCGCATGATGCCCAGCCCCAGGCTCTCGGGCGAGATGCCGGCCGGGTCAAAGCCGCACCCGTCGTCATTCACATGCAGCTCCGCCTCGCCCGGCCGGCACCGCAGAGTCACCGTGGCCTGGCTGGCGTCGGCATGCTTGGCGACATTGTTCAGCGCCTCCTGGGCGATGCGGTAGAGGGCGATTTTGACCTCGGCCAGCAGCACGCATTCGCCGTCCATCTCTACAGTGACCGGGACCCGAGCACGGCCGGTGATGGATTCGGCTAGTTGCCGCAGTAGGTCGCCAAGCTCGGCGTCCACCAGCGCTGCCGGCCGCAACTCGAGGAGCAGGGTGCGCATTTCGGCCAGCGCACCGCGGGTAAGCTCGCGCAGTTCGCCCAACCGGAGCTGCCCCTCCTGCGGGTCCCGCTCCCAGAGACGAGGCAACACCTCGGCGATCAGGCTGGCAGAGAAGAGGGTCTGGGTGACCGCATCGTGCAGATCCCTTGCCAACCGGCTGCGCTCTTCCACGACCGCCAACTCTTGTGCTCGCTGGTAGAGTCGGGCGTTCTCCATCGCCACCGCCACCTGGTTGGCAAAGGCGAGCGCCAAATCTGCCTGCTGCGTCGTATAGTAGTTCGGTTCGCTGTGATCGAGGGCCAACATGCCCACCACGCGCTCCTTGACCATCAGTGGGACCCCCATCCAGGAGCGGATGTAGTCAAAGGTGCTTTGCAGTTGCTCGCCGGCCGTCTCCTGAAAGGCGCGCGCCAGGGAGGTGTCACCGCGAACATCCGGGATTCGGACCGGTTCGCGACGATGGATCACCTCCCGGTTGACGTGTGCCTGCTCCAAGGGGTAGCGCAAATGCAACGCTTCCTTCTGGGGGATGAGCCCGCGGTAAGCCAGCACGGTCAATGCCTCTTCATCCAGCGCAAGAATGGTCGCACCGGTATAGTCCACCACGGTCTTGAGTTGGTCGAGCACCAGTCCCAGCAGCGGCCCCAGTTCAAGAGTGGAGGCCACATTATGGGAGACCTCAAGCAACATAGATAGCTCGCGCGTGCGCTCGTCCACGCGCCGCTCCAAAGTCTGATAGGCCAACTGCAGCGCCTCCTGCGCCTGCCGGTGCTCGACGGCGATTCCCACCAGGTGCGCGGCAAGCTCGATCGCACGCAGCTCCTCCTCGGTCGGCGCACGGGCGTGATGATAGTACATTGCGAACGTCGCGATGACCTGCCCACTGGACGAGAAGACGGGCTCTGACCAACACGCTCCCAAGCCATACTCGACGGCAAGATCGCGCAGACCGTCCCAGCGCGGATCGGTGGCAATGTCCTCAACGATGACCCGTTTGCCGGAATACACCGCCGTTCCACAAGAGCCCACCATGGGGCCGATCTCCAAACCTTCAATGGACTGGGTGTAAGCTTCCGGCAAGCTGATGGCAGCGCCGTGGTGTAGGTGAATGCCGTCCTCATCCACGAGCAGTACAAGTCCCAGCATGCCAGGCCACTGTTCTTCGATAATTCGCAGGAGGGAATGAAGCGTCTCCGTAAAGTCCCCCCCGGTTGCCAGCAATTCCAGGAACTGACTTTGGCCGGCCCGAATAGCCTGGCCTCGCCGGTGTTCCAGAGCGTTGGCCAGTATTTCGCCCGCGATCTTGAGCAGGGCGATGCCTTCCTCCGACCAGGTTTTTTCCGACCGGACAGAATCGAAACGCAAAAAGCCAAACGGCGCTCCCCGATAGGCTATCGGGACGGCGATGAGCGACCGGATGCACTGGACCTGAAACTCAGTTCGCTCCGCGGTCGCCTCGGCGGGAAGATCGGCGATCCGAGAGAGGTGCACGATCTCCCCCTGCATCAACCTTGCGGTGGACCACGCGAGGTCGCTGATGGGTACGGCCTTTGTTCTTTCGATCTGAGGTTCGATTCCTGCCGCACACCACTCGTGGGTGCAGTCCATAGCGGCGCCATCGGCGGAAAACAAGACGAGGTGGCCCCGATCCGCCCCAGTGAACTCGCCTATAGCCTGCAGCGCGCGGTTGATCTCTCTGTCAGTGTCTGCTGCCGCCAGATTGATAAAGGCGGTGGAAATGTTGGTGATGATACTCTCAAAGGCGATTTGATGCTGCAGCGCCTCCTCTGCCCGCTTTTGCTCGGTGATGTCGATGATCAGACCGTTAAAGTGCGTCAGTTTGCCGTCAGCGTTCGAGACGGGAGTGGATGCGGTATGTACCCATATCCACTGCTCCTTCTCCGGGTGATAGACCCTCGCCGTCTGGCTGTACGGCTCACATGTCTCCCAGGCACGCCGGTTGGCTGTTTCC
>WSZX01000469.1 GCA_013139935.1 Ardenticatenales bacterium | reverse complement strand
AAGCCAATCGGCTCCGGGCTGACCAGGGCACGCCCGGCGGCCGTTCCTCGTTTGATGACGCGGCCGGTCAATTCCACCTAGGCCTCCCAGCGTCCCGTCAGCATCACCCGCTGCAGTTGCTCCCAGTTCCCGTAGCGAACATCCATTCCCAGATACGAGGGAGCGTAGCACGCCCCCTTGGCGCTCTCGGTAGCCATCGTATGATACCGGCCGCCCACAGGAGCCACCACCACGCAGGTATCCGCCACCACCTCGCCGCCGGCCGCTTCTATGGCCGCCACGTGACCCGCGTCTTTTGCCTGGCGGCGCACGTGGCGGCTGGTGGTGATCCAGACGTCAGGCAAGAATCGCTTGCCCTCCGCAAAGGCGGCCAATCGCGCCACCTGCGGCAGAGAAGCGTGCGGGCAGCCCAACCAGACCAGATCGATCTCTGTTGTCGCGCCCCCTTGTGACAGCGCCTCGTAGCCCGATTCCAGGCTGTCGATGACCACGGTGGTGTGATCCGGCCGGAGCATGTCGCCGGCGCGCGCCTCAGGTGTCACCCCTCTGATGTGATAGAGCGCCACCGCACCGCTGGCGGCCATCGCCGCGCCGAGAGCCTTTAGCCTATCGGTCAGGGAACTGGAAAAGGGCGAATCATCAGGCCGGGAGACCAACTCTAGTTCGCCGGCTGTCCGGTTGCCCAGATCGCTAAAGAACGGCACTCCGTTCTGCACCTGCTTGCCCACCAGGTAGCCCAACGCCCCCCAGTCAGCCACCTCTTCCACCGGGCAGTTGACCACGACCTCGACGCTGCCCAGCCGATTCTCCTCGCAGTGCAATCCATACTTGGCCGTCCGGCCGCTGATGGCGGCCGCCAGGGCGCTCGGACCCCCTTCGCGGTTGGTGCGGGCCCCCAGCGCGGAATTGGCAAAACTGACGGCCGAGGACTCAGCCCACGCCAGGTGTGCGCCCAGGGAAGGGACCTGGCCTATGTGGTAAGGCGTGCAGGTGCAGGTAGCGTCGATCCCCATCGCGGCAAAGGCCTTTATGACCTGGAGCTGCGGCCGGGCAAACCCTTCGTCAATGCCCAGTTCCTTCCAGCGGCGCAGGTCCATCCCGGCCGGGTTGAGACAGGTCGGTACGCGAACCCGCCCGTCATCCTGCGCCCATTCGTGCAAGAACCCTAGCCCGGCGCGGCCGAGGTTCTTGTAGCTCACCCCGGCTACCTGGACGCTCTCCACCGGGACGAGTTCTTCCGCCCCATAGATCCTGCCCAGCGCAACGACGATCTCTATCGCCTTCTGCACGCCGGGACCTTGCTCACCAGCGAGCATGGCTCGCTCTTTAGGAGTTAGCCTCACACCGCGCTCCCGATTCTGATGGCCACAAGAAGGACCGGCGCTATCCAGTCCCAAACTGCCGGTCTCCGGCGTCGCCCAGGCCGGGCACAATATAGCCGACATCATTCAGACGCTCGTCCACGGTGGCCAGGTGAATGGGAATGTCAGGGTGAGCGGTGGTGAGCGCCTCCACCCCCTCGGGAGCCGCCAGGATACCCACAAACTTGATGCGATTCGCTCCCCAGTGCTTTAGAATATCCACTGTCGCCACCGCCGAGCCCCCGGTAGCCAACATCGGGTCCAATACCAGGCACACCTGGACGGTAGGGATGACCGGCAGCTTGTTATAGTACTCTACCGGCTGCAGCGTATCCTCGTCCCGGTAAAGGCCAATGTGCCAAACCTCGGCCGACGGCATCATTTCCCATATCCCCTCCACCATGCCCAGGCCGGACCGCAGAATGGGCACCAGGCCGATCTTTTCCTGCAGATGAGAACCGGCCGCCTTTCCCATCGGGGTAGTGACGACGGCCGGCTCCAGCTTGAGATCAAGAGTGGCTTCGTAGGCAAGCAGGATGGCGATCTCTCGGATGAGTTCGCGGAACTTCTTGGGGTTGGTCTCCTTGTCACGCAGCTTGGTGAGTTTGTGCTTGACCAGTGGGTGGGATGAGACATGAACGTGACTCATGAGGGTTCTGCTCCTTCTCTTTCCATTGATACTGCGAGCGATTGTACGGCCTGGACAGTCATCTGTCAATTGGCCTTGATGAGAGTGTAGAGAAACAAGCGAGGCGCCGCCGCAGCCCATTTTTCAACACCCTCCTTGATGGGATTGTGGAAAAGGAGTCGCTCGCCGGGCGGGGACAGTTTCCCTTCTACGGCGCGGAAATGCAGAGGGAACGGCATCTTGTCTGTGTTTCGACACCCGCACACCAGGCTCTTGAAGCAGGCCGCGGAATAGGTTATACTGCCACCGAGTGGGTTGGCCGCCCTTTTGACGGCGGAGAACTGAGCTCAACGCTGTCCGACCGGTTCCGAGCCTAATCATGCCCGGATGATCCGTTTCTGTTAGCTGCGGCATCTGAGGCGCGAACAGGGGACAGGTACCTTTTCCACGGAGGGACTATGAAGCCACCGAATAGGCACCGCTGGGTCGTTGTTGCCGTTCTGTTCTCTTTCATGCTGCTGCATCAAGTGGACAAACTCCTCATCGGCCCGCTCACCACCCCGATCATGGACACCTTTGGAATCAACGAAGCCCAGATGGGTGCGGTATTCACTGGTGCGTTGATCGTCG
>WSZX01000367.1 GCA_013139935.1 Ardenticatenales bacterium | reverse complement strand
GCGAGGGCAGGAACCCCACGGCGGTCAGCTTCCGGCCGGAGCATCTCGAACGCAGATTGATACGCATCAAGATTTCGAGGCAGAGAGGTGTCCAGCATGAGGATGTCCAACTGGCCACCATATCTTTCTTGGAGAGGTGGCAGAACCTCTTCGATGACAATGCTACAATGGCCACAGGCGGGCGAATGAAAGAGGACGGCGTGCACGACGGGCGACTCTTGCGCACGAACTGACTCGGGCCAGCACACCCACCCGGCCGTCACTACAACGGTCGCTGCAACAAGAAGGGCTATCCTTCGCACCTGGTTTCTCCCTCAACCACTCAGAAGGCTCCATCGGGCCAGGTCTCCGACCCACCAACCGCACCGAAAGCGCCGCGCATTATATCAAAAACGCGCCGACCCGTAAAATGCAGGGAAGAGGGTGTAGGAATACATACGACGCGCTGTCCCCTCTGCAGTTCCGCTGCTGCAGTAAGAAAGCTGGCAGGGGTGGCGAAAAGCACGACAGAAGCCGCTGCCTGAGCAGTTCCAGGCTGAAAAAGCTGAGCTGGTAGAGGTGGCGCACCCACACGCCTCTCTCCCCCCGCTGCAGGCCTTTTTCTTCCCCGACCCTCAGGAACTCGCCCGGTGCGCTCCGACTGAGGGAGTTGAAGAACATCCAAGGGGCCAATCCCTCTCGCCAAGCCCACGCTGCGCACAGCAAAACCATGGGTTGGCACAACTCCCAAGATCGCTACTCACGCGGCACTTGCGTCGATCTGACAGCGCGCTATTCCACACCCTCGCGAATCAGGATTGCTTGACCACAATGTCGGTGATGATATCGGCCGCCCGGTCCCCTTGATCGGCCGCGTTGGAGAGATGGCGAAGCACCTCGCGGTGTTTCATCATGCCCATGATGTGCTCCACATCCTCCGCTCCCTGAAAGAGGGCAGCGATGTTCTGGCGATACAGCCGCTCCACCCGGTTCTCGAGCGCTTTGGCACGCATTGCGTGCTCATTGGCCACGCCCGGATGGTCTTGCAGGCGCTGGAGCGCCAGGTGCACTTCGGAAGCCGCGTCGTACAGCAGAGAGACCATCTCGGTGAAACCGGTGTCGGGCTCTACGTGCAGCACCTCCATCTCCTCTATCGTATTGTAGACATAGTCGATGAAATCATCGATAGCGCGCGAGAGCGCAAAAATGTCTTCGCGGTCAATGGGGGTGACAAAGGTCCGGTTCAACTCGTCAATGAGAATGCGCCGGATTTCGTCGGCATCCTTTTCCACCTGGCGCCCTCGGGCAACGTTCTTGGCGCTCGGCTTTTTTAGATAAGCCTGCAGCGCATCCACACAGGCAACTGCGTGCTCGCCCTGTTGGACAAGGAGCCTTAGAAAGTTGCTCTGCCGGGGTTTGAGAAATCGTTTGAGCCAGTCCATATCGTCTCATCCTATAAACAGTTGGAGACCGCCATAAAACAGCATAGCCAGCAGGCTCGAAACCGGGATCGTCAACACCCAGGCCACCACCATCTCATAGCCCACCTTCCAGCGGACTTTGGAGACGCGCTCGGCAGAACCGACGCCTATGATGGCAGAAGTCATGACCTGAGTTGTGCTCACCGGCCCGCCCAGCAGCGCCGCGCCCAGGATAACCGAAGCGCCGGTAACCTGCGAGACGAATCCGTGCACCGGCCGGATCTTGTAGATCCGCGCCCCCAACGTTCTGATCAGCCGCCAGCCGCCGGTCGCCGTCCCGAGCGCTATTGCACCGGCGCTGATAGCCACCACCCACGTAGGTACCGCGAATTCCGGGATCATTCCCTCTACAACCAGCCCCAACCCTATGATGCCCATGGTCTTTTGCGCGTCGTTGGCCCCGTGGCTGAGAGCCAGAGCAATACAAGTGACAATCTGCGCCTTTTTGAACGTCTGATTGATTCCCGGCGACGCTCCCCGCACCAGGAACAACGTCAGGTTCATGAGAAGGTAGCCAGCCACCATTCCGATGACCGGGGAGGCGACAAGCACGGTCACGACCTTGATCAACCCACCGGCATGAATGCCATCGAGCCCCTGGCTGACCATGACGGCGCCGATCAATCCGCCAATCAGCGCATGCGAGGAGCTGGATGGGATCCCCAACCACCAGGTGATGAGGTTCCACACAATAGCCGCCAGCATCGTGGCGATGATGACCGACATGGTGACGTGCGCCGGATCGACCAGTCCCTCGCCGATCGTTTCCGCAACGGCAAGGCCAAAGAGGAACGGTCCGACAAAGTGGGCCACGGCCGTGCTCCACAGTGCCGCCCGCGGGGTCATGGCGCGCGACGCTATCACGGTCGCCACGATGTTGGAGCTATCGTGAAAGCCGTTGAGAAAATCGAATACCAGCGCGGCAGCGATCAGGAAAACGAATGTCGGTGTAACGTCCATACTCAGGGGGAGAATTATAACCATCCCGGCTCTCGTTGGCAAGTCCAATCGACCGGGGGCGAGGAGGTGGAGAAACATCCCGGGAGCCAATCACTCTCGCGGCACCTGCGCTGGAGAGGCAGTACCATCCCTGCGCACGCGGCCCTCAGATGAATCTGACAGCGCCTGTACGCGATACCCTCAAAGAGCTAGCTTGGAACGCGAATTCGGACGATCGATAGTTGCCAAATCCGTCCACCTGTGCTAACCTTGCTTTTTCCAGGACGGTCAAGCCCGGCCGGGATGTCAGGGTGGACCGGGTACGCTAGCCCTCCGGCGAAGCTATTTTACCAGGGAGATCCGTGACCACGTCCAAAGTCTCAACCCTCTTACGGCAAGGAATCGACGCAGCCAGGCGCGGCGAACGAGCCGAGGCGCGCAAGGTGCTGCTGCACATCCTAGAGTTGGATGACCGCAACAAGACCGCTTGGTTGTGGCTCAGCGGCGTGATGGTTGACATCGACGACCAGATCCTCTGCCTGGAGAACGTGCTGACCATTGACCCCGAGAACGCGACGGCGGTGGAAGGATTGACAAAACTGCGATCATGGCGCGCGACCCAGGAGGCGGAATACGAGACAGAGAGAGCAACCTTCGATGAGGAACCGACCCCGCTACCGCCGGTAGAACCAGAGCCCGGTCAGTCCATCTTTGGCGACGAAGAGCCATCGCCGGTTGAGTCGCAAGGAGGCACCCGTGTCTGCATCCACTGCGGCACGGTCAATCCCAGCGGGCGCGGACCGTGCCAGCTCTGCGGGAGATCAGTTGATGGCGGCGTCGACGCGGCCGCGGTAGAGGCCATCCCAACAGAGATCCAGACGGTTGAGTTCGTCCCCGAGTACGATGACGGCCGGTCGCAGGGGCTGTTGTCCCTGGGCGCGGCGTGGATAGCGGCCATCGCCATGAACAAGCGGGGCGCTTACGAACTCGAGATCGCCAGTACCTCTACAAGGCGTACCGTTGCGGGCATTGTGATTGGCGGCATACTCATTCCCTTCCTCATAGTGGTGCTGACCGGAGCGCTGGTGGCTGCTTCCCAGATCGGCGACATATTCTCCCTGCTGACTGCACTGGCGGCCGCCCCTACCCTGCTCTTTTGGGGCGGCATTCCGGCCGCCATCGGACTGGTGATCCACTATTACCTCCTGGCAACCGTCCTCTATATTGTGGCGTGGCTGTTGGGCGGCAAAGCGAGCTTTGCCGTCCACACCCAGTTGTTCTCGGTTGCCTATTCAGCCACCAGCCTCCTGGACTCTGGCATTCTGATCATCAGCGGGGCGCTCTACGTGGCGCTGATCGAGTTCGCCACGGAACGAGCCGCCCTGCTGTCAGGAACGGTAGGGGTAGGCATCCTGGCATTCCTGGGCCTGCTGGCGGGGGCCTACTCCCTCGCGATCTGCGGACAGGCCATCTCGGTCGCGCATCGTTTCTCTTGGCTGGGCGGGTCCGGAGTGATGCTGCTTGGCTCGATACTCTACGTGCTGCTGATCATCCTGCTGGCCCTGATAGCCATGCTGATCGCTGGCCTCAATCCGGCCGAGATCCAGATCCCGTTCGCCTTGCCCCCTGTTCCCTGATTCTCCACATCATGAAAATGACCACCTACCGGCGCATCCTGGCAACCCTGTGCTACGCGCTGAACGATGGTCAGGTATTGCTGCTGCACCGCAACAAAGAACCGAACAAGGGGCTGTGGGTGGCGCCGGGCGGCAAGATGCGATTCGATGAATCACCAGAAGAGTGCGCTGTGCGCGAACTCTGGGAAGAGACCGGTCTACGCGCGCGAGCACTAGAACTAGAGTTCCGCGGCCTCATCACCGAGATCTCTCCCCGCGCCGATTACCAGTGGCTGATCTTCATCTTTCTCACCCGCCAGTTCAGTGGGGTGCTCACCGACTGCCCGGAGGGAAAACTCGCCTGGGTCCCCATCCAGGAGGTGACCGAGTTGCCCATCCCTGGATCCGACGCCATCTTTTTCCCCCATATCATTGGCGGCGGCCCCGCTTTTCGAGCCAAATTCACCTACGACGAGGAGCTGGGAATCACCGATTGGGAGCAATACGCCTAGCAAAGGCCGGCCGAGAGACAACCGGCGACCCAGACGGACGAATCCCAACAGCCGAGGCAAAAGGCGGCATCCAGCGAACCCCATGACCCCAGGCATCACGCGACGCGCGTTTTTGAGGTTTGGAGCGGCCGTCCTGGCCATGGCAGGCCTGCCGCCGGACCGTCTTTTCGCGGCCACCAGCGGCCCCGGCGAACTGGACACAGAGGCGGCCTGGCAATTAGGCCGGGCCCAGTTCGGGGTCCCCCTCCGCTCCACACCGATCTGGAACGCTCCGGTGCTCCGCTGGATTCCACCAGAGGCATCCTTTACGATCCTCGGTACGGTGATGGGAGATCGGCCGCTCGCCCACAATAATATCTGGTACCTGATCCCGGGCGGCTATATCCACTCTGCCTGGGTGCAGCCAATGGCCTACTATGGCCCTCAACCGACCGAGCGAGAGATCCCGGAATGGGGATTCTGGGCACAAGTGTGCCGGCCGTACGCCAGCGCGCGCACTGCCCCCCACCGGTACGCGTCCGAGAGCTACCGGCTCTACTATGGTACGGTGCACCACGTGATCAGCATGGTGGATGACCCGGCCGGAGGGAGCTGGTATCAGATCTACGACGAGCTTCCGCCACCCACCACCCATTGGGTCCGAACCCAACACCTCCGCCGGGTAACCGAGTGGGAGTTCCGGCCGATCCACCCCCAGGTTCCGCTGGAGCAGAAACGGATAGAGATCGACCTGGCGCATCAGATGGTCACGTGTTATCAGGGCGATGAGCCTGTCTTTGCCACTCGCTGCGCCAGCGGGGCCGCATTTGAATTCGAGGATGGCAGTGTGGAGAGCTTTACCACCCCCATCGGCGAGCACGTTGTGCTGCTCAAGCAACCCTCGCGCCATATGAAGGGCGGCACCGAGGGAGAGGACGACTACTTTGACCTCCCTGGCGTCCCCTGGAACATCTTTTTCACCTACTCGGGGATTGCAATCCACGGAACCTATTGGCACAACGACTATGGCATCGAGCGCAGCCACGGCTGCGTCAATGTCAGCCCGGAGGCCGCCAAGTGGATCTATCGGTGGACAGACCCCGTCGCTCCGTACGAGGATGACTATGTGCGCAGCAACCGGACCGTGGGGACGCCCATCGTGGTGTTCTGACCAAGGGAATGCGGACACGATGAGGCCACCGGGATCGGACGGGACCAGTTTGACCGGCTCAACCGGAGAATCTGAGGCCATGCGCTCATTCTCCGATTCGCGATCGGCGAGACCGGCGTTCATACTTGACGTCCAGACCTCAGCCTTGGCGGTTGCGGCCTGGAAACGGTGAGGTATACTGGAGTCTGGCAACCCGTGGTTGCATGGGTGCGGGAGGCACAGACAATAAGGGCACTATACTTTTTTGATTCCGCTGCTGATGGCGGCGGCGCTGACTGTGGCGGCAACGGCGGCGGTGCTCGCTTTTCCAACCGCAGCGCAGAACGAATTGGACCGCTGCCTGCGGCATAATCGAATTCCCTCAGGTAAGGTGAGGATGGTTGTGCAGGCCAGACTACCATGGACATTTGGCGATGAATCCGGATGCCCGGTGTTCGGAGACAGTTGGTGCTTTCACACCAATGTGCGGTACAGTCACACGACAGGGGCATACCCGACCCCAGTGCTGCAGAAGGTCTTTGCTCTTGTTAAGAAGTGAATTCCCGCTTTGAATGCGGAATCAGGTGCATTCCGCGTCCAGAAAAAGCCAAGTTGTTTTTGAACAAGCACTCTGATGACAACATTGAGACATTCTCCAACGGCCGTCCCTCGCTTCCCTTTTCCCCGGAGGAGGTATGGTGCGTTCAATTGCACGCCGAGGGCGGCGGCCGGGTTGTCTTTGTGGCGCGCCACCATCGGGAGCCTACCTGTACTGGCTGGGTGGTTCACCAGGGCCCCAAGGAGCCCTACGACCAGGGATTCCTGGACCTGCT
>WSZX01000507.1 GCA_013139935.1 Ardenticatenales bacterium | reverse complement strand
TGTCCAGCGACTCGCTCCACGATTCCGGCACAAAGTCGAGCCGGCCGATGGACACTTTGAGAACCAGCAGCATCAAGAACCAGTAGAGCGGCGAGCGAAGCGCTCCGAGGACGGCATCGTCGAGAGTGGTGCTGGTGCGTTGCGCCAGCCTGCTGGCCACGGGCCCCATCAGAAGATCAACTATCCGGCGGCCGAGAACCACCACCGCCACAGAGAAGAGCAGAGAAATCCCCAGGTCGATCCATTGCGGATTGGTCAGTCCCAGAAAATCCATCCCTATGCCTCCATCATCCAAGGAAAAGCGTCCACCGGCGGCGGCGCCAAAGCGACAACTCCCGAAACCGAAAACTCGGGATCGTCACCACACACTCGGGCCAGCTATGCGAGGCCTGCTGGCCGGCCTGCACGTTCAACGGGCGGTATGGCGATGAATCGTCCCCGGCCGGCCTGGCCGACAAACTCTCCGTCGCGCACGATCTGTTCCCCACGGCTGAACACATCCCGCGGCCAGCCGGTCAAATGCAGGCCTTCGTATGGGCTCCAGTCGACCCTCTCGTGGAGCCCTTGAGCCGAAACCTCAACTGGGCAGCGAGGGTCAAAGATCACCAGGTCGGCGTCGTATCCTGGCGCAACATGCCCCTTGCGCGGCAGGTTGAACAGATGCGCCGGCCCGGTACAGCATATCTCCACCCAGCGCGACAGGCTGAGCAGGCCCCGGCGGGCAGCGTCGTGAGCCAGGCCGAGTCGCGCCTCAATCGACGGAAGGCCGCCTGGCACGCCGTCAAAGCCGGGCTCGGCCGCCTTTTCAGCGGCAGTGAACGGGCAATGGTCGGTGCTCAGAATCTGCAATTCCCCCCTCGCCAGCCCACCCCATAGAGCGGCGTGATCCGTCTCGTGGCGCAGCGGTGGAGCGCAGACAAACCGCTCGCCGTGCTCTCCCGCCAGCTTGTCACCCGTCAGAAACAGATATTGGGGGCAGGTCTCGCCATAGGCAGCCTGCCCTTCCCGCCGGGCAGCGGCGATACGATCCAGCGATTCGGCGCAGGAGACATGCACTATGAGAAGGGCGGCTCCGGCCTGGCGTGCCAGTTCCAATGCCCCGCCTACCGCCTCAGCCTCCAACGTGGCCGGCCGGGTGCGAGCGTGCCAGATAGGCGCAGTGTGGCCGGCCGCCAGCGCTTCGGAGCGCAACCGGTCAATCACCGGCCCGTTCTCGCTGTGCAGGATAGGCAGCGCACCGTGGCGTGCCAGTGCTCGCAAGACCTCGTAGAGCCGGGCATCGTCCAGACAGAGTGGGCCGTAAGCCTGGTACATCTTGAACGAATAGATACCGGCCGCCATCACTTTGGCGATACGGTCCAGCCTGTGATCAGCATGCCAGACCGGGATGTTCATGTGCAATCCGTAATCGATCACCACCCGGCCGTCTGCCTCTGCCCGGCGGGCAGCCAGCGCGTCCAGCATCGGCTGCTCGGGTTGAGGATGAACAAAGTCGATCACGGAGGTAGTCCCGCCGCAAGCGGCCGCCACTGTGCCGCTCCGAAAATCGTCGCTGCTCACGTACTTGGCCACCGGCGTCTGCAGGTGGACATGTGCATCCACCCCGCCGGGGATGAGATAGCACCCGCCCGCGTCCACCACGCGTTCCCCCTGCAGGCCCATGCCCACCGCGGCGATACGTTCGCCATTGATTCCGACATCGGCCGGGAAGCTGGCGGCGCCCGTGATGACCTCTGCGTTGGCGATGACTAGCTGGTACACGCCGCCTCCCCGTGGGCGGCCCGGTGGACATGTCTCCGGGCCTGGGCAATATAGTCGACTCCTGTTAGTTCCTGCCAACCCTGAATCAACTGGGCAGTGATCGGGCCGGGGACAGCTCCACCGTTGATCGGAACGCCGTTCAGGCTCGCCACCGACAGCACACATATGCTGGTGGAGGTGATGAACGCCTCGTCTGCCAACAGCACATCATATGGGGTGAGGTCTCTCTCTTCCACCCGGCAGCCCAACCCTTCTGCCAGTTCACTGGTAACGGCCGCCGTCACGCCCGCCAATACCCGACCCCCTTTGGGGGCCACAACAGCCCCATCCTGCACGATCAGAAAGCTGGCTCGCGCGCTCTCGGTGATAACCCCTCGGCTGGTGCACAGCAAAGGCCAAGCCCCCGGCCGAGCCTCGGCCGCCTGGATCTCGGCCAGTGCATTCACTATCCGGCTCTGGGTCTTGACCCTGGGGTCCATGATGTCCCTGGAAACCGCCCTGACGGTGGGCGTCACCAACTCTACTCCATTCAGGTAGAGATGGGCGAATCGACCGAAATCCACCGGGCGACAGGTGATCAGCACCGTTGCTCCCGCTGTGGGCGTCCCACGAGAGACACGAAAGGTCAATATCAGATCGTCGTCCTCTGCAACCAGGTGGACGTTGGCAGCCAATACCTCTTCGGCTGCTCGCCGAAACTCGGCCTGGGCAAGACCGATGTCGATGTGGACATAGCGCAGCGAGCGATAGAGGCGGGTGAGATGGTCATTCAACCGAAAGGGCTGATGACGAAAAGTGCGGGTGGTGTCAAATACTGCATCTCCCAGGGTAAACCCCCGATCCCAGATTGAGAGATGCGCCTCCGATTCGGGTATCAGCCGGCCGTTAAGATGGACCAGGTAATCGGACATACTGCCTTTCCTTATCGAAAAGTAGAACAACAGAAAAGAGGACGTTCCCTCTGGCACGGGTAGGATTCCGGCCCCTGCATCTCTCTCCTCGCATCCACGCCGCTATTGTAGCACGGTTGCGGCCGGGGAGAAAGCACTCTATAATTGGCCGCTCATTCCAGCCACGCACACGTGGAACCGGAGCACACATGACCCGATCTGTTGACCTCATCGTCACTAACGGCGCCGTTCTGACCATGAATGATGCCTTTGACCGTTATACGCCCGGCGCGGTGGCAATCAGGGAGGGGCGGATCGCGGCCGTCGGCCCAGTAGAGGATATTCAGCAGGCATATGCCGCGGCTGAGACGATAGACTGCACCGGGGCGGCAATCATTCCAGGCCTCATCAATGGGCACACTCATGCACCCATGTCTTTGCTGCGCGGCCTGGCAGATGACCTACGACTCGACGTCTGGCTGCTGGGCTACATAATGCCCGTGGAGCAGGAGTTTGTGTCCCCTGATTTTGTCCGGCTGGGGACGCAACTGGCATGCGCAGAGATGATCCGCGCCGGCATCACCTGTTTTGCCGACCTCTACTACTTTGAGCAACACGTAGCAGCCGCTGCAGCCGCCGCCGGGATGAGAGCTATCTGCGCTGAAACGATACTAAAGTATCCCACCCCTGACGCCTATAGTTACGAGGAGGCGTTGACACGGTGCCGTGATTTTATCGAGCACTGGCAAGGGCATCCCCTCATCACTCCGGCAGTGGCGCCTCACACCCCGTATACCTGCACACCCGAAATCCTGGAGGCATGCGCCAGGCTGGCCCGCGAGTATGATGTACCTCTCCACACGCACGTCAGCGAGACCGCGCAGGAAGTCGAGATGAGCATCCAGGAGCACGGTATGCCGGTGGTTCCCTGGATACAGCAACATGGCCTCCTGGA
>WSZX01000046.1 GCA_013139935.1 Ardenticatenales bacterium | reverse complement strand
AGGCGCCGGGAACCTGAACCGGCGCCGCCACGTCCCTGACGGGCATATCCATTTGGACCACTCTGTGCTCCAGGCCAGCAGCCAGCAACAGCGGCTGCAACGCGGTTCCGGGCTGGTACAGCGCCTGGGTCGCGCGATTCAGCAGCGGGCCGCGCTCGTCAACGCTCAGAGTGTCAAACTGCTCTTCCAGAAGGTTCCGATCATAACCGGGATGACTGGCCAGGGCCAGGATCTCGCCGCTTCTCGCCTCTATCAAGACGGCAGCACCCACCCGATCACCCAGAGCATCATTCACGACTGCCTGCAGCCCGGAATCGATCGTCAACTGGACATCAGACCCCACTGCGGGGCGATGCAACACCGCATTGATCCACTGTTCCCACTCGTCCAATCGGCCGCGCAGCACGTCGTCGTAGGAAGCCTCCACGCCCGACACCCCGTAGCGCATGCTGTAATGCCCCACGACCGGCACGTCCCTCTGCCGGTAGTTTCGCTCCAACCCACCCGGATCACCGACCGTCTCTGCCAGAACAACCCCATTTCGATCCAGTATCCGGCCGCGCAGGACGCGCAATTCGGCTTCAACCAGGCGTGCATTGTCATCCCGTGCCAGCAATCCTGAGGATCGCACCAGCCCCCAGTAGGCCAGCGCCAGGGCCACGCCACTGAAAAGCAGCAAAAAGATGGCACTGAGACGCTGCAGACGGTTTGTCATAGCCGTCTAGCCCGCAGCGACCTCGCGAGACACCTTGATGAGCAACCCCACCATCATGGAACTCACCAACAGCGAACTGCCCCCGTAGCTGAGAAAGGGCAAGGTGACCCCGGTGAGGGGCAGCAACCCGGTGACGCCGCACATGATAATGAGAGATTGAGTGCCCAGGAGCGATGCGATACCGGCTGCCAGGAAGGTCGAAAACGGATGCCGGGCCAGGAGCGCCAGCCTGAGCCCTCGATAGACGAGAACCGCCAGGCACACGACTATGGCCAGTGCGCCCAACAGTCCCCATTCTTCGGCCGCGGCGGCAAATGCGAAATCAGAGTGGACCACCGGAATCAATGTCGGAAAACCCTGCCCCACTCCCTGCCCGACCAGTCCCCCGGAAGCCAATGCCAGCAGTGACTGGACGATCTGAAAGGAGCTACCTTGGGCGTCGCGCCAGGGGTTCAGCCAGCTATCCACCCTCAGCCGGACGACGTTCAGCTCATCCAGGGGCAGCAGATAGGCCAGAATGGCCATCCCCACCAGCAAGGCCAACCCAGAGACCACCGCCTCCCAGCGACCGCTGGCCAGATAGAGCAGTATCAGGAAAACGACGAAAAAGAGGGTCGCGGCGCCCAGGTCTCGCTGCCAGGCCAGCAACCCCAGGCTCACGCCCCACATCAGCAGCAGAGGGGCCAGGTATGCCAACGGTGGTCGGGCAATGGCAAGCGATCCCACCCTCTGAAATCGGAACCGAATCATCCCCTCCTTTTCCGCCATATAGCTGGCCAGGAAGACAACCATCAGCAGCTTTAGCAATTCGGACGGTTGGAAATGGACCGGCCCGATGATCGGCAGCCGCCCCCCGAGCCACAGGCGCAGTCCGGCACCGGACGGGTTGATGCCAACTATAAGGGTCAACCCCAGCAAGCCCAAGCCGGCTAACAGCCAGGTGTAGCGGTAGCGGCGCAACCAGCGCAGTCCGGCCGGATCGCCGGGGCGCGGGCGCGGCCAGAGCGCTAGGAGCATCATGGCACCCACACCCATTACCACCCAGACGGCCTGCCGCACCAGAAAGCTGGGCGCCAGCCGGTCCACCAGCACCAACCCCCAACCGGAAAGCAGCCCAACGATCGGCAGCAGCAGTGGGTCGCGCAGCGGCTGGAAACGATCGAATACCAGATGGGCGCCCAGAAAAGCGGCCGCCCAAACCGCCGGAGCCCAAAGGTATCGCCATTCCAGACCGCCGGATACAGCCAGGCTGAAAGCCACCGCATTGACACCGACAAACCCTGCCGCCAGCGCCAGCAGTCTCCTTTCGCTCCGGCGGACCTGAAGGGCCCGCTCCTCGAGATGAATGGGTACGGGGATCGCCACGCGCAAACGAGGTGCATCTTGCCTACCGGCTGACCTGCAGAGGAGACGAGGCGCTGTTCTGGGCATTCTCTGGGTTCAGAGGGGTCGTTACGCCAGATACTTGCCAACCAACGGGCGCAGACGCTCCAACGTTTCGGCCGGGATCTGTTCCCTTGGGGTGAGCAGCGCCTGCCCCAAAGCGTTCCCGCAGCCGCAGGTTCTGGCTTCCGCCAGCCGATCCACCAGGCCGGCAATCGCCTTGCTCGCCAATCTGGCGTTTCGGTGGAGAATGTCCACAACCATCTCTACCGTCACCGGTTCCTCGGTCTCGTGCCAGACGTCATAGTCACTGATCGAGTTCACAACTGCGTAGCACATCTCGGCCTCACGCGCCAGAAACGCTTCGGGGCAGGTGGTCATGTTGATAATGTCCATCCCCCAACTGCGAAAGGTGTGGGATTCTCCCCTGGTGCTAAAGCGAGGTCCTTCGATGGTGACCAGAGTCCCACCCCGGTGAACAGTCCCGCCGGCCGCTTCCACCGAGACTGCCAGCAGGTCGCTCAAGCGAGAGCAAAAGGGATCCGCCACGCTGATATGGGCAGCCAACCCACCACCAAAGAATGTACTGATCCGGAGCTTGGTGTGGTCAAAAAGCTGGTCGGGGATCATGAATTCGCCCGGATGCAGATGCTCACGCAGGCTGCCACAGGCGCTCACAGAAATGACCTGCTCGACCCCCAGGCTCTTCAAGGCATAGATGTTGGCGCGGTAAGGAACCTGGCTGGGGGTCAGCCGGTGCCCCCGGCCGTGCCGAGCCAGAAACACCACCCGCACCCCCGCCAGCGTGCCGCACACGAGTGCGTCCGACGGGTCACCAAAGGGAGTGGTCACACGCCGCTCCTCCACGTCCTCTAGTCCCTCCATCTGGTAAAGGCCACTGCCGCCAAGGACGGCGATACGCGTAGCGTTCATGATTCTCCTTGTCCAACTCTACCGGGCCGCCGGTCAGCCGATGAGCTACAGCGACCCCTGGTAAGCTCCGCCGTCGACCTGGAGGGCGACGCCGTGCACATAGCTGGCGGCCGGGGAGGCAAGGAACACGGTCACGTTGGCAAACTCTTCTGGCTCGGC
>WSZX01000025.1 GCA_013139935.1 Ardenticatenales bacterium | reverse complement strand
TCCCCTGGGTCGAGGCTCTGGGCATATCGTTCTACATGGGTGCTGATGGCCTCAGCCTGGCGATGCTCGCGCTGACCGGGGTGGTCATTTTCACCGGGGTGCTCATATCCTGGGGAATCGACGACCGCCCCCGCGAGTTCTTTGTCTTCCTGATGCTGCTGGTCACCGGTGTGTTTGGCGTATTCATTAGCCTCGACCTCTTCCAACTCTTTTTCTTCTACGAGTTGGCTGTCTTTCCAATGTACGTACTGATCGTCATCTGGGGCTGGAAGGTGACTCGGGAATACGCCGCCATGAAGCTGACCCTCTACCTGCTCACCGGAAGCGTCGTGGCACTGGTCGGTATCCTGGCAATCTACTTCCTCCCCGATATGGCTGCGCTTGACGCGGCCGGGTTGTGTGATGCGGACGGCTGCCACCGGACCTTTGACCTGGTCAGGATGACAGAGATGGCGGCGTCCGGAATGTTCAACGTCGACGTACAGTTTCTGGGCAACACGGTAGGTTTTGAACAGCTCTGGTTCCTGCCGATCTTTCTTGGCTTTGCGTTGCTGGCTGGCATCTGGCCCTTGCACAGTTGGTCTCCAGATGGTCACGTGGCTGCCCCCACGGCCGTCTCCATGCTCCACGCTGGCGTGCTGATGAAGCTGGGGGCATACGCTGCCATGCGCGTTGGCATCCAGTTGCTGCCCAACGGGGCGCAGCAATGGCTCCCTTTACTCGTGGTCCTGACAGTAGTCAACGTCGTCTATGGATCTCTCGTTGCCTTTGTCCAGAAAGATTTCAAATACGTCATTGGCTTTTCGAGCGTGAGCCACATGGGGCTGGTGACCATGGCCTTTGCCACCATGACCACTGTGGGCTATGTGGGTGGGGGGATGCAGATGTTCTCCCACGGCATCATGACAGCGCTCTTTTTTGCAGTTGTCGGCATCGTGTATGACCGGGCGCACACGCGCCAGATCCCCGAGTTGAGTGGCATGGCCAAGGTGCTGCCCTGGACAGCCGTAGCATTCATCGTCGCCGGTTTTGTCAGCATGGGCATGCCGGGCTTTTCCGGATTTACGGCCGAGCTTCCCATCTTCATGGGAGTGTGGAAGGCCGGAGAGACGATAGCGCCTTACTATCGAATAATCGCCGTGCTCTCCGCCACCGGAATCGTCATTACCGCCGCCTATGTTCTCCGCATTGTCCAGCAGGTCTTCTTTGGCAAGTACGAGGGAGAAAAATGGCACGATATGCGGCCATCCACCGCCCTCGACAAGACTGCCCTGGTTCTACTAGCTGCCATTCTTATCATCGTGGGCGTCTATCCGCAGATCATGGCCCCTCTCATAGAATCTGCGGTGACCCCCCTTGTTCAAACGCTGGGAGGTGTGTAGTTGTTCACCCAGATACAACCTGCCGACTTGATGGCCATCATTCCCGAGATTGGGTTGGTACTGCTGGCCTTCCTGGTCATGATCTACGACCTGGTCTGGCCCAAGTCCCGTAAACGGAACCTGGGGTTTCTGACCGCTGGCGGTCTTGCCATCATCACTGCCCTCTTGCTCACCCTGGGCTACCCAGACGGCGAAGCGAGTTCTGCCTTTGGCGGAATGATCCGCCATGATATGGCAGCGGTCATCTTCCAGACGATCTTCCTGGTGGCGGCCGCCATCACCTCCCTCCTCTCAGTGGATGTGGAAAAGCTGCGTGGCGGCGAGTTCTTTGCCCTTCTCCTTATCTCCAGCCTGGGGATGAGCCTGATGGCGAGCGCCACCGACCTGATCATGATCTATGTGGCGTTCGAGACCACCAGCATACCTGCCTACATCCTGGCAGCCTACTTTCGGCGCGACGCCAAATCGCCTGAAGCCGGCTTGAAGTACTTTCTCTTTGGGGCGTTTTCCTCCACCATCATGCTCTATGGGTTTAGCCTGCTCTACGGCTACACCGGGACAACCCACATCTATACGATTGCCCAGGTGTTTGCGATGGGTGGTCCGGACGCGCCGCTGCTGGTGGCGGCCGTGCTCGTCATCGTAGGCGTGGGTTTCAAGATATCTGCCGTCCCCTTTCACTTTTGGGCCCCCGATGTCTACGAAGGCGCGCCTACGCCGGTCACTGCCTTTGTCTCCACCGCCTCGAAAACGGCCGGTTTCGCGCTGCTGCTGCGCTTCTTTCTGGCGGGCACGGTTGGCATGGCGTACGCGGCCAATGATTGGGTCCCGATACTCACCGCCATGTCAGTGGGCACCATGACCCTGGGGAACCTGCTGGCTATCTGGCAGACCAACATCAAGCGGCTGCTGGCATACTCTAGCATTGCCCACGCCGGCTATGCCATGATGGGCGTCGTGGCCCTGACAAGCGCGGGAGCGACCGCAACCATTTTCTACTTGGCAGGTTATGTCCTCGCCAACCTTGCCGTCTTTGGCATCGTTATTCTCTTTGCCAATCTGTCAGACTCAGACGAGATCAAGGACTATGCCGGGCTCAGCAGGCGCTCTCCCTACCTGGCGCTGGCAATGATGTTTGCCCTTCTGTCTCTGGCTGGCATCCCGCCTCTGGTGGGCTTTTTTGGCAAGTTCTTCCTCTTCCAGGCTGCGGTGGAAGCGCATCTGACCTGGCTCGCCATCATCGGTGTGCTCAACGCCATCGTCGGGCTCTACTACTATCTGATGGTGATCAGGGTCATGTATCTGTTCCGGGCGGAACCAGAGGTGGAGGCGATTCCTATTCCGATACCGCGCTCCTATGGATTTGCGCTGGTCGTCTGTGTTGGCAGCACCATTGTCCTGGGCATCTATGCAGACCCGCTTTACCGATGGGCTAGCCAAGCAGCGGCGGCGCTTTTCTGATGGGGCAAACCAGGTAGGGTAGAGATTCCAGTGCAATCAAAGAGCGATTCCGATCCGCCTCGCCCGTCCGGTGCTATCGGCATAGCGTTAGCCAGCACAGTCTCTCAGGTTGGCTGCGTTACCGTCGTCGTTGTCATCGGTGCCCTGTTGCTGGGGCTGTGGTTGGACAGTCTTCTGGGCACACGGCCGCTATTGACAATCGCATTCGTGTTGGCTAGCATCCCTGTCAGTCTGTATAGCGTCGTTCGGATTGCGCAATCCGCAGCCAGCCGCGTCCGGTATCCCGAGGATGAGGCGCCGCCACAGGATTAGGAGGATAGTCAGTCAATGTTGAAAGGTTGTGGTTCGCTTGCTGTTGCCCTGATTCTTGTCGGCGTGCTCTGTGGGCTCAGCTCTGGTTTCTTGGCCAACCTGGGAGTCGATACGCTGCTACGAGAACCGGTCCTGCCAACCATCGTGCTCCCTGCCGAGCCAATCAGCAAGACGATAGAGGTTCTGGGCTTCAGAACTGGGTTGACCAACACCATGTTGGCGACCCTGGTAACCGATGTCGTTCTGGTCGCATTAGCTTTCTTTGGCACCCGCAAGCTGCGCGCTGGTGAACCCGCC
>WSZX01000227.1 GCA_013139935.1 Ardenticatenales bacterium | reverse complement strand
GCAGGAGCGTGGTGGTGGGTGCTGGAGAGGCGCGGCCGGTAATCAGACTGCTCGGCGCGGTTCACCTCTTTGTACTTGTTCAACTACAACTTGGCATTCTTGTGGCCGCGGAGTGCAGCTGATTCACCATCCAGAACGGGAAGTTATTTCTTAACAAGTGCTTTGACCGGTCGACTGGTGATGACTATAATCCACCCTGCATTCGGATAGGCTCAATCTGCCTGTATCCTGAACAGGTGAAGGAGACTGCTATGAACACCCAACCTCTGATTGTCCGCAAAGTGGAAGGATCGACCGATTGGAAGGCGTTTATTCGCTTTCCCTGGCAGGTCTACCGAGGCGATCCCAATTGGGTGCCCTATCTCTATTTTGATCGCAAGGATTTCTTTGACCGCACCAAGCATCCTTTCTTCAAGATCGCGGAGGTCGAGTTCTTTATGGCGTGGCGCGCGGACCGGCCGGTGGGGACGATTGCCGCTGTGGTGAGCCACCGCCATAATGAATTCCACGAAGAAAAGGCAGCCCACTTTGGCATCTTTGAGGTGATGCAGGATAAGGAAGCAGCGATCGCCCTGTTGGAGACCGCCAGCGAATGGGGACAAGAGCAAGGAATGACCAAGATACTGGGCCCGGCCAACTATTCTAGCAATTATACGTATGGCCTGCTAGTCGATGGTTTTGATCGGCCGCCGGTGATTGAGATGACCTACAACCCTGCTTACTATGCAGACTATATTCAGGCGGCCGGGTTCACCACCGCGATGGACCTCTGGGCCTGGCACGCTCCGCTGGCGGACATCTACGGCCGCCATGGCGAGAAACTCCCGCCAAAGCTGGTGCGGGTGGTGGAGAAGATCAAAAAACGGCACAATATCACCATTCGCGAGATCGAGATGAAGGATTGGGATAGCGAGCTCGCCAAATTCGGGGAAATCTACAATTCGGCGTGGAGCAAGAATTGGGGCTTTGTGCCGCTGACCGATGACGAGCTACATCTCATAGCCGAAGGCCTCAAGCTGATCGTAGATCCTCGTGTTACGCTATTTGCCGAGGTAGACGGCAAACCCATCGGTGCGTCTGTCCCGCTGCCCAATATCAACGAGGTGCTTTCAAGAGCCCGGCCGGGACCGTCACTACTGAGCAGCTATCTGGCTGCGATTCGACTCTTGTTGGGGCGCCGCAAGGTCAAACTGCTGCGTGTTTTCGCAATGGGAGTGGTGGAAGAGTACCGCGGCCGGGGAGTAGATGCCCTCTTCTACTACGAGACGGTCAAGCGTGCCGTTAAACACGGATATACCGAGGCAGAGGCGTCCTGGATTCTCGCGAACAATGACATGATGAACCGTGCCATTGAGATGATGGGCGCCAAGGTTTACAAAACCTACCGCATCTACCAGAAGAACCTCCAGTGACCTGGAGGAAAGCGGATGAAGCGGCCGGTGCGCCGCCGGATCGGCGCGCCAGCGCGCTGGGACGCCAACCAGACAGTTCAATCAAAGCTCTGCTGGCCAACAGGAATTTCGCCGCTCTCTTTGTTGGCCAGACCATGTCCCAGGCGGGGGATCAGTTCGTTCTCATTGCCGCGCTCTCCCTGATCAACCAGGTACTGGACTCGCAACTGGCATTGGCAGGCATCGCGATGGCCTTGTCGCTGCCCCGCTTGCCGCTCAGTTTGTTCGCAGGCGTGGCGGTCGATCGTTGGAATCGGAAGCACCTGATGATCGCCGCCGACCTGCTCCGCGGCGCAGTTGTTCTGCTTCCTCTGCTTATCCGCCGCCCGGAACAGATCTGGATTCTGTATCTGACGGCGGTGGGATTGGGGGTCTTGACCACCTTCTTCGAGCCGGCTCGCAACGCGGTGATTCCCAATATCGTGTCGGAGGAACAGCTCTTCCTGGCGAACGGTATGGTGCAGGTGAGCTTCATTGTCGGGACAATTGCAGGTGCAGCCGCGGCCGGGTTTGCAGTGGATGCATTTGGCCCGTTTTACGCCTTTGCTGTCGACAGTGCAACCTTTGCCTTTTCGGCGGCTGCCATTGCACTCGTGACGGTCCCCAAGCGGCCGGCCCAGCGAAGCAGAGCCACCGCGCAGGAACTGTGGCGACAACTCAAGGAAGGAGTGCACTTTATTCGTTTCAATGGAATGCTGCTGCGCATCATGGTGGTGACGGCGATAGCTGCGTTGGGTTTGTCCGCACTGATGATCCTGGGAATTGGATACCTGGAGCGGGACCTGGGAGTCGGGGCCTCTGGCTTTGGGGTGGTGGTGGCTGCAGTTGGCGTGGGGGTGGCGCTGGGCGCCGCGGCTGTGCGCTGGCTGGTCCAGCGCGTATCATTGCTTACCCTGGTTGGGGGCTGTCTGGGGCTGGTGGGTTTGGCCATCATGAGCTTCACTCTGTTGCCCTACTATGAGACCGTGGTGCTTGGAGCGGTGCTGGTCGGGATTGGCGTCGTCATTGCCCGCGCTGGGCTGGCAACGATGACACAAAAGCTGACCCCGGACCGTATGCGTGGTCGTGTAGAGAGCGCCGTCAACATGATTATCGGCGTTTCCAGCGTGGGGGCACAAGGCGCCAGCGGGGTCCTGGGGGAACTGCTCAGTGCCCAAATCGTCTTTCTGGGAGCAGGGGCCATCACGGCTGCGGCGGGAGCTGCCATTCTGTGGCCGCACCGGCGCCCTCGCACCGGCTGATACCATCGAACCGGACCTGCGCGGCCAGATGGCGAGGCTTCCCAACGGACCTCCATTTGTCTCTGCCTCTCAATCGTGCTAAGATTGCTCTGCGCGATTCACCACCGGGAGAGAGAAGGATGGCTATCAAGCGCTACGTCCCGTTTGTGTTGCTGAACATCATCGTCTCGGCCGCTGTGGTGCTAGCGGTGCTCAACTACTGGGATCAGAAACAGGCCGAGGAACAAGAGATCACAGAGGCCACCTCAGTAGCTGCGACTGCGCCCGCCGCCACAGCCGCAGCCGTGGCGACCGCCTCTGCTCCGCCGCCGGTGGAAGAGTCACTTCGGGCGGACGTGATCCACGTGATTCAGGGAGGGGACACGTTAGGATCCATCGCTGAGCAGTATGGTGTGCCCATGGACGACATAATCCAGGTGAATAGCATCGCCAATCCCAACATCCTGAAGATTGGAGCGGAATTGATCATTCCCGTTGGCGGCATCCCCACCTCTACTCCAGAGCCCACACCGGTCCCGACTTCGGCCGAGCCGCCGACTCCTATCCCTACCGAACCACCCGCGCCTGGAGAAGCCGCTGTGGTCATCCGTGCGGTGACCGGAGTAGGGGACCTGACCACGGAGGGGATGGTGATTGCTAACGAGGGGAGCAGGCAAATCCAGTTGTCCAACTGGAGAGTAGAAGACAGCCAGGGAAACGTCTACACTTTCAAGCCTTTCATTCTCTTTGGCGACGGGGCCAACGTCGTGTTGCACACCGGGCCGGGGACAGATACTACGCTTGGTCTCTACTGGGGACTGGCATTCCCTGTCTGGGAACCGGGCGAGACGGCGACGCTGCGCGACCCGGACGGCACAGCACGAGCGACCTTTATCATCCCCTAGTACTTGTTCAGAAACAACTTGGTCCTTTTGTGACCGCTCTATCCATGAATCACCATTCAAAACGGGAAGTTATTCCTTAACAAGTGCCTAGGCCAACCGTCTGATCTCCTGCCTGGCCCTGACCTTCTTGCCGTCTGAGGAACAAGCGCTCCCTGGCCGGCCTGCCGTTCGAGCCGCTGCGCTCAACCCGTCCACGTCCCTGATCGGTTTCACTGGCGAACCGGCCGGCGATGGTCAGGCAATAACAAACTCCGGCGGGCCACCGGACACTCGCAACGTTGAGAAACCGCCAATTGGTTCATCCCCGAGGGTGTAGAAAAACAAGCGAGGTGCTGTCCCCTCTGCACTTCCGCTGCTGCACACCCCTGCCTCTCTCTCCCGTCGCCGCAGCCCCTTTTTCAACACCCTCATCCCCTGCCCAGCCGGCTGGCCCGCTAGTTGCCGTCCTGTTTCCAACCAACTAGCATCTGCAGAGAGATATCAACCGGAAAGAGGAGGTTTCTCGCCGCTGCCTCTGCCGCTGCCAGCGCCGCCCTGATCCTCGCCAGTCCGGTAGCGTAGGCCTCATCACTTTGCAGGGAAAGCTGAGAAGTAGCGTCCTTACGGAGGAACGGGTCCTCCAGTACCTCCTGGCCCTGTTTGTGATCCTCTATCCGCTCCACCGGTCGCAATTCGACCTCCCTGTAGCCGGCCGACATCATCCAGTCCATGACCGTTCTCCATGGTGGAAAGCGCCCCAGGTCGACATCATAGGTGCCATCAAAGTAGTCATAGATGTACCATTTGTGCCGATGTGCGCGCGGGTCCATTCCTACGATCGCGAGCGAGCCACCGGGTCTGAGCAGTCGCTCTGCCTCGAATACGGAGGCGCGTGGGTGGTCAAAATGGTGAATGGCATTGACACAGTACACTAGGTCAAAGGATGCGCTCGCAAAGGGGAGTTGTCCAGCCCGCCCTTGAACCAGCAAGAGCTTTTCACACCCGACGTTGGCCTGAACCAACATGCCGGCCGAATAGTCCAGCCCGTAGAGCTGATCGGCCGCCGACCGCAGACCCACCAGCCAGTATCCAGTACCGCACCCCACCTCCAACACGCGTCCCGCTCCGGTTTCGCGGGTCAGTGCTCGCAGGGCGCTGGCTGTGGGGCGCGGCCTATCCTTCTCAAACCGCCGCTGATAGGTGGGGGCAACCCGATCATAATCAACCCGTTGTTTGCGCCCCACTATGCCCTCTGTCAACTATTCCATTGAGAGTGTGGCAAGAGTCCACTGCCCGCGAGAGAGATGTAGGGGTGGGATTTGTCGAGCGCCCCAATCCCTCTTTCAGTTTTCCTCTTGGGGAGTGGCCCTGCAGTGGGAACCGCATCTCATCGGTCTTTCTCCCAATGGTGTTTGATTGACCGCGGCTGCAACAGGTGCGAGGATGCCTGATGATCACCGGATCGGCCGCCGGTGGGGTTGGGTCACATCGGCGGCTATTGATCTTGATCTTCCAACGGATCGGGCGCGCGGACCCACAAGTGCAGGACCATCCCCTCGGATACCTCTTCGTGGCGAGCAGCAACCACGGTTGCCTGCTTGCGCAAGCCGAGACGGTTTGGGTAGTCTAGCACAACAGGTCGCCCCTCAGCCCAGGCGCTTCGGCAACGGTCAACCATGGCCGGCCCATTAAAAGTGCGCAGGCGACATTGCTCAAGACCAATGTGGCCGTCCCCCTCTAGCAGAGAAAGCGCCCAGCCATCGTTGTGTGGTGCAAACTCGGGTTCCGGCCCCTCAACGATGGTGATCAACTCGGGTTCGCCGTTTGCCATCTTGTTCACGTCATCCACGATCTATCCTGGTAGCTGGATCTCTTGTCACCTGCGCTATTATACCTGATCGGTAAGGCTAGTGCGCGAGTCAAAGCTACGTTTTGAGGGTGTAGAAAAACAAGCGAGGAGCTGTCCCCTCTGCACTTCCGCTGCTGCACAGGGAAGGCTGGCAGGGGTGGGGATGGGGAGCAAAGCCCCCCATCCCCACCCCTGCCTCCCTCTCCCGTCGCCGCAGCCCCTTCTTCAACACCCTCCGTTTTACGATTTGTGCCTTCTGGGCTATAATCGTCATGGTTTGCCAGTTGATCTCATTCGTGTGCCTATTATCAAGGGAGGTACCATGCGCAAGTTCTTTGCTTTCATGACAGGCATACTGTGTGGAGCGATCGTAGGAGGTGCGATTGCCCTGCTGTTGGCTCCCATGTCAGGCAAGAGCATGCAGGAGGAGCTTGCGGTTCGCTTTGACAAGCTCAAAGCTGATATCGAAGCGTCCGTGGCTGAACAGGAAAAGCGGCTGCGTGCCGAATTCGAGCGCATGAAAGAGGGATCGGCATAGCTTTAGGACCGGCTGGTCGCCTGCGCTTCTACGGCGCCACAGCGTTGGTTGTTGTCCCCTGTGCCGGCCGACTCGACAGACGGGCCAAACAGGTGCCAGTTCAGGCTGTCGAGCCACCCTGTCGCAATCAGAAAGGTTGCGACCGCCATCACCAGCAGGCAGCATAGGATCAACAGGGCACAGCCGATCAGCGCCAACATTGTGCGCCTAGTCATCAGGGTGGCCTCTTGTCACGCGGTAGGCATAGGAAGCGGGCTCAGATGTGACGGGCGTCACCGCGGAGATGATCAGTACGATCTCATTTGTATCATGGTCTAGCGGGATGTTCCAGCGTGCGCGCCCTTGCGCATTCAGCGGCAGTCGGCGAACACGGGGTTTTGCACCCAGTTCGACAAGCTGAATGACAAAGCGCTGGGGCAACACGTTGCTGTTGCGAACAAACCCGGCTGCCTCCCAGGCCGGATCGTCATCCTCAAAATCCTCCTCGTACTCTAGTTCGGGTATGGAGAAATCGTCCAGTACCAGCCCGCTCTCGCTGATGGCCCCGTCGGTTACGTATTCAAACCGGACGAGGAGTCGTTGCCCGGAATAGGTGCTCAATTCTACCTGTTCGCGAATCCACTGCGGCTCGCTGTCGCCCCCGCTGGTTCCCGTGTATCCGTGCCCATAGTTGTTGCCGGACGGATCGGTATTGGTGGTATGAGGGGTCTGGATAGTATCCCACGTCCGGCCGCTGTCAGTAGAGATTTCCAGGTAGGCATAGTCCCAGTCCTCTTCAATGTCGTACCACAGCCAATAGTCCAACGTGATCGTGTCCAATCCGGTGCAGTCAAAGGTACGCGTGAGGGTGGTGTTGGTGGAGTCCCCTCTGTTGGACCACCAGTGAAAGGCGCCGCTGTGAGGGTCGGTGCTCACCACCCGCACTTGGCGAGTGCCGGTGAAAATCATCGTCACCGGGCTGGTGCCGGTCAGGCGGAGATAGTCGCTCGCGAATTGGTGCACAGTCGATCCGTGGTACGCGACCGGATAGTTGGAGAGGTCAGCCGACAGCGTCGGGCGACCGAGGCTCAGTGATTGGAAGCCATAGCGGCCGTCGCCCAGGTCCGGCTCATCGACGTAGAGCGCGGCCGCCCAGTCGGAGAAGACGGATTTTAAGTTCGGCGTTGCCCGGCATTGCCCGACACAACTATCATTCAACTGGCTCAAGACGGCGTCGATACCGGCGATGCCGCCAGCGGGGTGCGCCACCAACGCCTGGGTAGTCTCCTCGCCAAAGCGCTCCAGGAAATAGAGGGCGAACAGAAACGCGGACCCATAGTGGGCGCTGCCAGTCGAGTCGCCGTAGCTAAAGTCGTTGAGTTGTACGTCAGGTTGGGCCAGGAACGCAATCGCGTCGGAACCCGAGCCAAAGCCGTTGAGGTGTTCCGCCAGTTTGGAGAGTCCTTCATTGATCCACAGCTCTTCATTCCGATCCGCGTGCCAGTGGATCATGTGCTGGAACTCGTGGGCCAACAAACCATCGTAGAACGCACCTCCAATCGTGACGGTATCGAGGTTGACATAGAACATCTCTCGTTCATTGGAGAATTCGTGTGCCAAACGCGAGAACTCGTCAGAGCTGGAATAGTAGCCTGCCACCGTGTCGCCCAACCCGTGAGCATGAAGGATATTGAGGTGCACATCGCTATCTACCCCTGGGCTCCACTCGCTCCCGAAATAGCGGCGCGTGGTGGCATAGGTACGCTCTTCAAAGAGGTCGGCCGAGGAGCGCAGCGCATCCAGGTCAACTTGGGCTCCCTTTTCCACCCAGACGAACAGGTGGGGAGTAATGTGCTGCAAGACGGCCTTGATCCGATGACGCAAGTTAGCATCGGTATCGGCAATCCAAAAGGACTCCTCATCTCCCAGCCCATAGGCGTAAGGAGTTGTCCGTGCTATCACAGGGATCTCACCCATCTGTAGCAGGCGCTGGGCCAAGGCAATCAGATCGCGTTGGGGTACCTCTGTCTTCTCCAGCATGCTCAACGTATCGTGCGCTGAGGACTGGAGGGACCCGGTGGCAACGATGGGGGTGGTCACGGGGGTCCCTGCCGAATTGGACAGTCGCTCCAGATCAAAGGAGCAGGCGCTCAACAGGGCCAGTGCACCGGCAACGCCCAGCAGGTAGGTGTATCTTACATTCATCGGCTAGTCTCTCGTGCCAGGCGGGAGTATAAACCTCTTGTCCATGCCTGGCAAGTTGGGCCCGTGCGGTGTTGGGTGGATACGAGCCCGCGGCCGGATTGCGCGGATCTCAAGCTGACCGGGTCACTACCCATACGCCCAACAAGATCAGACCTCCGCCAAGCAGAGATCCGCAAAGCACGGGCTCACCCAGTAGCGCGGCCGCGACCACCACCGCGACCACAGGCTCCAGGTACAGCAGCACGCCCACCTGGGAGGCTGGGATGATCTGCAGGGCATCATACCAAAAGATGTAGGCCAACCCGGAACAGAAAAGACCCAGGAACCACACTCCCAGCCAACCGGTGGAGGTGAGCTGCCCGATCTCACCAATGCCCGGTCCGAGGAAGAAATGGATCGACGTGAAGAACCACCCGATGCCCATCACGTAGAACATCATCCGGGCGGCCGAGTTTTGCTGCAGGCCACGCCGCGAGAGCACCGAAAAGATAGCCCAATTGGGCGCGCTGATCAGGATGAGGATGTCGCCTGGAGAGCCGAACCTGCCCCCAGCCAACGAGGTCAGATCGCCCTTGGAGACGACCAGCAGCACACCCGCGGCGGCGAGGGCGATCCCGGCAACACTTGCCCAGCCCAGTTCCTCTTTCAGGACCAACCACCCCAGTAGAGCAATAAAGATGGGGGTGGTAGCCACAATCCAGGCCGTTGTAGAGGCCTGCGCCGTGACCAGCCCGGTGGATTGTAACCACTGGTGGAAACTGATCCCGACGAAACCGAGCAGAATCAGATGGCCTAGCTCGCGGCCGTGAGGGAGGGAGAACTGCTTGCGGGCTATGACCACTGCGCCCAAGACAGCGACACCAATGGCGAAACGCAGCCAGACTACCGTTGCTGGCGATACCTCCCGCAACGCTACCTTGGTGGCAATAAACGATGCTCCCCAAACAACAACTGAGAACGAAGCCTTGGAAGTGGCGATGAGCCTATTGCGCTCCATGGTTCCCAGCCGCTGCTAGTACCGCGTTCGATCGAGGATCACTGATGCGGCTTTCAGTTGACGAGGTCTCCCGCCGCCTTGTGTCGCGCCCCAACCCCACCCCTACATCTCTCTCCCCGCGCGGCCGGCCCTTTTTCCTTACCCTCCACTTGCAGAGTGTGGGAAAACGCGCTGCCAGATCAAACTGAGCGCCGCGTGAGTGGATATCTTGCGGGTGGCAGGGAGCACTGCTCCCTACCACCTCCCGGTTCTACCTTTCGCAGCGCGAGTTCGGCGAGAGCGTTTTACTCCCTGGATGTTATCCACCCTCTCCTCTCGTCGGCTTGACAAAAACCAGGATGAATTCGTGTACTTTGTTGATGCGGAATCGGTAGGGATAGCCAAGCGGGCGTAGATTGTTGTACTCGGCGCGCCGATCCCAGATAATCAGGTCGTCGTAGATGAAACCCAACTCTTGCATTAACTCGGCCAGATCCTGGTGCAGCGGGTAGAAGCGAGGCCCTTTGCGCAGGTCCATCACCACTGTGCAGCAATAGCCACCCGGCCGGAGCACGGTCCATACTCCGGCAAAGACGTGCCGCAAGGCGGCCACAAAGTCGTCGTATGCGTCAATGATGCCCAGGTTAGCCTTTTCCTCCCCATAGTGTCGCCGCTCTCTTCCATCGGCCGTGCGCCGCCGGCGAAGGATGTTCCAGTAAGGCGGAGAAGTGGCGCAGAAATCTATGCTCTCCGGCGCCAAGTACCTTCCCAACTCGCACGCATCTACCTGGGCCAGACCAAAGCCGGAAGCAGCCAGCCGGCCGTCAACCAACTTGCCTTCCCGGTACCCCTGCTCCGCCAGCCGGCGGCGGGCGAGGTCGATGTAGTCAGGCGACACGTCAAGCCCGATGGCGTCCAACCCGCGGCCGCAGGCTGCCAATAATGCGGAACCGCTGCCAGCAAAGGGGTCCAGCACAATCCGGTCGCTTTCCATGATAAAGCACTGGAGCAACCGATCGACCAGCATGGCCGGGAAAAGCGCCGGGTGAGCCAGCCTGGCCTCTTCTGGTGTCTTGCGGATGTCATCCCACACGCTGATAGAGTGGCGCAGCCATTCGCTTCCGCTGAGTGAATTGGCTCTGGGTTTCGACATTCAAAGAGTATAGCAACAAGTGGGTGGCGGTGCTATATGCGGCGAGTCGGAGGATCGGGTTCCCCGGTCCGTGGCGGCGCTGATCTCAGCGTGATGAGCGTGATCTCGGGGCGGCAGTTGAAACGAACGGTGGGGGGAATCGTGCCCAATCCCCGATTCGTGTACACCCACATTCTGTTCCTCACCCAGTATAGCCCGCTGATGTACTTGTTGCCCAGGTGAGGAGCGACCGGAGAGCCAAGTGCGGGAAGACGGACCTGCCCGCCGTGACTATGACCGGAGAGCTGCAGCGCCACCCGGCCGTCGGCGGCGACAGTGTCTGCATAATCGGGTTCGTGTACCAGCAACACGATCGGCGCGCTGTCAGGGATTCCGGCCAGCGCGGCATCCAGATCCTGCTGTTGCTCCCAGATGTCGTCCAGTCCCGCCAGCCAGAGGGTCTCTTCATCAAATGAGATGGGAGTATGGCTGTTGCGCAGCAGCATGTGGCCGGCCGATTGGATGGCCTCCGCCACTCTTTCGGCGTGAGTCCAGTGATCGTGATTTCCCAGGATGGAATAGGTTCCGCCAGGAGGAGAGCAGTGGGCAACCACCTCTGCGGCCGGGAAGGCATCATCCGCATCGTAGGTGACCCAATCGCCGGTGATGACCAGTAGATCGGGTTCCATGGCGGCGATGGCTTGCATGGCGCTGTTCAGCCTCTCCGGCGGAAGATCCGGGCCAGCATGCAGATCGCTGATCTGGGCGATGCGCACACCCTCCAGCCGGATCGGTAAGCCAGCTATGGGGATATCGAGCTGTTCCACTCTCAGCCAGTCAGGCTCGACTTGCCAGGCGTATGCAAGGCCGCCACCGGCAACCACCACCAGTTGGGCGCCGGCGGCCGCCATGAGTCTGAGGAAACGTCGACGGGAGTGCCGGGTTGCTCGCACTCTATGGATCAGTCCGTTGGGAACACCTGGACAAACGTCCCATCGCGCACGCGAAAGACGTAAATGGTAGGATTGGCCAAATCGCCGTTGTTCTGGTACTGGATTAGACCAATGATGGACTCGTATTTCAAGCCGCGCATGGCATTGGCCACTGCGCTCTGTTCCAGGCTCTTGGCCTCGCGGGCTGCCTCCGCCAGGACCCGCGTAGCGAGGTACCCGTTGATGCTGTAGGTGTCCGGGTTGCGGTAGTCGACCTGCTGGTAATCCCAGATCCACTGCTCGCCCACTGTCGCGCGAGGTTCGGGGCCAAATCCGCTGACGTACATTCCTTCCGCGGCGGACGCAAAGTCGGCCGCGTGGAGAGAATCGTCGGATTCAATGGCGGCTGAGAGAAAACAACCGTCGGAAGCCAGGAAGGGTATGTCCTGTGCCCCAAGTTGTGCCAGGTCATAGCGCAGGTAGGGACATTCGATCTCATAGCCGGCGTAGAAGATGGCGTCCGGTCCGGTAGCGACGGCTTGCCGCACGGCGTCGGCATAGTAGAGCGGCTGGCCCTCGCCGGCCGCCGGGTCCGGGTCGGGTGGGCCAATGGCGATTTCCAGGTTGAGGGTCGCTATAGCACCCAGCCTCTCCAGTTCGGCCGCCATCAGATTGGCCAGGTCAATTCCATACGTATCATCATTGTGCATGATCGCCACGCGGCCGGCGCTCAGGGTGTTGACCAGAAACTCGGCATCCACTTGCGCCTGCACCTCGTCGTTGGCGTTGACCCGGAAAAAGTTCCGATAGCCGCTGGCAGTGAGGGATGGATTGCTGGCCGTGGGGGTGACAATGTTGATGGGAAGCTCCTTGTAGATATCCATGGCCGCGATGGTCTGGCCGCTATTGAGGTGCCCGACCACGCCAAGTACGGATCTACCGGCTTCGATTTCGGCCGCAATTTGCTCCGCCACGCCCACCGCCACGTCTGAATCACTCTCGTCGTCAATCGCCTCAATCACCACGCGGTAGCCATTGACGCCGCCAGTGCGGTTGATGTGGTGGGCCGCCAGTCTGGCTCCACCCACTATGGTCTGCCCGCCGTTGGCCTGAAAGCCGGACAGGGGGACGGTGACGAACACGGTGATGTCACCCTTGGTCGGCTCCTCTTCCCCGCCGCAAGCGGCCAGCAGTAGTGCTATCAGCAGCCCAATGATACCTATCTTGCGCATTGTTTCACCTCTCTATGCGTCTGGGTTGCGAGTGTGCTGCTGCCCCCAGGCACCAGATAGTCCAGATGATCAGCGACCAGCCCCCGTTTGTGATTCTCACTCCAGAGCGCGCCGTTCGGTCCACTCCAACTGGTCAGAGCGTTTGCTGCGCCACTTGGTAATTGCTCGGAACACCCGCATCCGCCGGTCCTCAACCGATAGCTCTAGATGTACAACCCCGTTGGATCAATCTCATCGCGCAGGACGCGCAGTTCCTCGGCCGTGGGAGGGGCGTTGCGCTTGACCTCGGTGGGGATCAGCAACTCAAACCCGGTGTTGTTCAATGTCTGTTCAAGGGTCACTCCAGGGTGGAGCGCCTCTAGCTGCATTCGGCAGGTATCCGAATCAAAGCCCATGGTCGCAAGTGTGCTTATGATCGCGATCGGGCCGGTGTTTGCGGGCAGGCCTGCCGCCTCCCGCGCACCGGGGCCTGTCAGGAAACCGGGCGTGGTGACGAAATCCAC
>WSZX01000064.1 GCA_013139935.1 Ardenticatenales bacterium | reverse complement strand
CTGCTGTTCCGCGCTGCAATAGGGAAACAGCAGGGGAGTGAGCTCACCGAAACATGCCGTCTGGATCGAGAAACGCTGTATCGTCCGCACTCATGCCCCAAACTCGTCCCTGGATTCTTGCCCATCGGCCGGGGAACAGTATAATCATTCCCATTGCAGATTCTGGAGAAACACGCGAGGCTCCTGCCCAATCCCTACCGCTACCGTTCCTTGGGAGCGCCTCACATCCAGGTCCGCGCCCGAGGGTCGCTCGATCATTGGCTCCAGGAAGGATATCTGAACCAATAGCGAATGCAGCAGGACTGGCGCCTCCGGCGCTCCTGGCATAACCAGGAGCGGCACAAGTTCCAGTTGAGGCAGCGTTTCGTTTGGTCCGCCCACAGGCCGGGGAAACCGCGACCGGCTTGGCCGTCAAGCCTGTGCGGGCAACCGCTCTACCATCCCAGGCCGGTGAGTGCTTTTCCCACCTGCAGCCGTGCCAGTCCGTCATTCGCGCGCTGAACGAGTAACCGAACACCGACCGGATGATCAAGAGAGAATCCATGTCTGCCGAGATTAAGCGTCGCTCTACCTGGTGGTCCCTGCTCATTGTTCTGATGGCATTCTGCCTGAGGATCTATGCCATTGACCGCCAAGACATCTGGGGCGACGAAGCGGTGAGTATTCAGCTCAGCAGCGGACCCCTGCCCCACATCATCAAGGGCGGCGCCGAGACCGTGCCGCCGCTTTACCACCTCCTTCTGCACTTTTGGCTGCGGCTCGGCGGTGCGTCAGTTCTGGCGATACGTCTCCTCTCCGCGGTCTTTGGTACTCTGAGCGTGGCAGGCATCTACATTCTGGGTCACCGGGTTTTCGGCCGGCCGATCGGAGTCCTGGCTTCCCTGACGGCCGCCATATCACCGGCCCTAGTGTTCTACTCGCAAGAAGCCCGCGTCTACAGCGTACTGGTTTTCTTGACCATCGCTTCCATTTATTGGACTGTGCGTCTCGCCGAGGAGCCTGTCCCCTCTAGGGTGTGGACAGCCTACCTGCTCGCAAGTCTGGCAGCCGGTTACACTCACTATTATGGCTTTTTCATCATTCTTGCCGAGAACCTGGTTGTCATCAGCCACATGCTCCGGCGCCGTCGTTGGCGCGGCCTCAATAGGTGGCTTGCAGCGCAGGCAGCTATCGGGCTTGCTTACCTTCCCTGGATCTACATTCAGGGCAGCTTTCTCACCAACAAGGCCGGCGGTCGCTTTGAGGAATGGACTCTGTCAGTCGCGGCCGGCATGGCCGAACAGACCCTGACCGCCTTGGCCGCCGGTCTGTCCGTGTCTCCAACCGCTGCCCGGCTGATCGCCATTCCGTTTGTCGTCGCCGCCCTCTCCAGTCTGTTTGCACGCCCCAGCAACGGCCTGGGAAAGACCCTACTCATTGCATGCGTCCTGGTTCCCTACGCCCTGGCCTGGCTCGTGAACCCTTTCATGCCCTTCTTCTTCCCCCGGTACCTACTCCTCGCAGCCCCTGCCTATTTCATCCTGGTCGCATCGGGGATAGTCACCTGGAAGCGGCTCCAGCGAGGCCTGCCTGCGGCTGGCGTCTTGCTGTTACTGTTGGGAAGCGGTTACGGCCTGCACGGCTACTATACCGATGATGCTTTTCTCAAGGGGCGCTATGGCCAGATGATGGCGCATGTTCAACAGCAGGCTCATTCCGGCGACGGGCTCGTCCTGCTCAACCGGCTCCAGCGTCCTCTCTTTGAGTACTATGAGCCCACCGATCTCGACGTCTTCTTTTTTCCCCGGCCAGCATATCCCATCTCGGACCCCCGGACCGCGCAAGACCTCTCCACCATCGCCGCCAACCATCCCCGCCTCTGGCTGGTCCGCTTTGGCAACCCGGCCGAGTATGACCCGGAAGGGAACATCCACCGCTGGCTGTCCGCCCGTGGAAGCAAGGCATACTCTGGCGGCTGGGTGGATTCCGATCTCTCTCTCTACTTGATGGACACGGCAGGGATGCACGGCAGCATTCAGCATCCGCTGAACGTGGACCTGGGGAGGAGTGTACGCCTCCTGGGATACGCCCTGAGCGCCGATCACGTTGCTCCTGGAGACACGTTTCTGTTGACTCTGTATTGGCAGGCACAGGAACCGCTAACAAAACGCTATACGGTTTTTACCCATTTGCTGGACTATGAGGGGCGCATCCAGGCGCAAATGGACAGCGAACCCCAGGGCGGCGGGCTGCCTACAGACCGCTGGAGCCCCGATGAGGTGGTTCAAGACAACTATGCCCTGACCGTGGCGACCGACGCCGTTCCCGGACCGCACGCACTGAAAGTGGGCATGTACTTGTGGACCACCGGCGAGCGCTTGCCGATCGTTGACCCAGAAACAAGCGAGCCGTTGGGAGACCGGGTGTCGCTGGGGACGATCGAGGTGATTGCCCCATGAGCCACCTGTGTCAGAAGTTCGCCAATGGGTGCAAGAGTCTGCCGACCTTGGGGTATGTCATCCTACTGGCGATCGTCGTCCTTGGGTTCTTCTGGCCGCTGCTTTTGACCGGGCAGTGGATACCAAGTGGAGGCGGCGACCTGGTCTCGTTCCTGTGGCCTCTCTACCGCTTCACCGCCCGCAGCCTCCTGGCGGGCAAACTGCCGCTATGGAACCCGCACCTCTACAGCGGCGCGCCCTTTATTGCCGACAATCAGTCAAGCGCATTCTACCCGATCAACTTACTAGCGTTTGCCCTGTTTGGCGAACCAACCTATGA
>WSZX01000446.1 GCA_013139935.1 Ardenticatenales bacterium | reverse complement strand
GGCCGGCCGGGATTCGGCCGCACGAAGTGCAAGGCATCATACGGCGCCACGGCCGGATGTGCCTCGGTGCCAAGATTCTCGGTCAGCGATTTGATGCGCCGGTCAGTGCGAGATGGGTCGGTCGGCGGTGTTAGCCCGGTCGAACCTGGGGGGAAAGCGATATCACAGATGGTGCGTTTTTAGCATTGTCGCATTCTCATTCTACTGCGAATTCCGCTTCAAGTCAACGACGACAGAATCTTCCAGAGGACCGGGCGGTTGCCTGCTCAGCGCAGCCTTTTCCGCAGATCGCTCCCGGAGCGCGTCAGAGTCAATGCGAGGAGGCAATGGAAACCGTGCACGCTGTGGCGCTGGCGAACCGAGATGCGGTCACCGGGCGCGCCCCTTTCCGGCCGGGGCCGTTGCGGCCGCCATGCTGATGACCGCGAGTCGTCAGCCCGCCCCAACCTCCCCGCGAGCAGTGTATTCCTCGATGGCTCTCCCCAGCTCGGCCGGTTTGAACCCCATCGGCCCCAATCCCCCCGCATACACCACCCGCCCATCTGTCCCCACCAGGTACAGACGCGTCGGCATGGCGGCATACGCCTCGCTCACCGCATCGTCCATCTCGTCCACATACGTCCGGATGCCGTACTCTAGCGCCGAATCGCACCTTCCGGCCACCGCCCGTCGCTCCTCGATCGTCTTGGGATCATACACATCGGTCGCTGCCTTATAGCCGGCGACCTTGAGCGCCAAACCCGCCACGCCCCCACCCAGCCACCACCCATCCACCGGGTGCGCCTCGCGGATATAGACCATCATGAACTGCACCCGATCATGGTACGATTCGTACAGGTCGCGGAGACTCACGGTCCCCTTGACAAAGGGAGGTCAGGTATAGTTGCCAAAGTTCAACGCCACCGGCTTGATCCCGCGCATGTCCGCGAGGCGAAGAGGGTTCTCGCCTTCCGTGTCGCGCAGTTCAAAATCGGGCGCGACGTCGCCAGGTTTCGGGGCCAGGGCGTCGAATCGCTCTTGCCACGCCTTGTGCTCCTTCTGATATCGGATCATGCCTGCAATGCCGCCCATTTCACCACTCCTCAGCTAAACCCAACTCACACAGCGCGCCACGCCACCGGCCTGGCCAGCCCCGGCGCTGACCCGGCGCTGAGCGCCGGCGACGCTACTTGACGGTTCTGTCGCCCAGATACCCTGCTCTGTTTCTCGCTGCCAATGACACCTTGCCGCTGGGCCCGTCGCCCCTTGCCACTGAGACGCCCACGGCCGGCCCGGCCGCTCGCGCGATATCCGCCACATCACTGTGCGTGAACCCGGGGCAAAGCAGAATCGCGTCGATGCTTTCCCTCGGGACGATCTCGCAGCATACTTCAACCGCTTCCTGCTGATCCTTGACCACGGCCGTGATGAGCCGGTACATGCCGGTGTCGATAACCGTCCTGTGTCTGTCCTTGTCCGCGTCAGGAGCATGAGCCAGAAAAAGGACTCTGAATGCCATCTGAATCTCCTTGAGCCACTTGGTCTTGTTCGGAAGTAACCTGGCGGTTTTGTCACCGCTCTGCCCGTGACTCACCGCTGAAAACGGGAGCCTTTTCCCGAACAGCTGCTTGTGTCCGCGCGATGAGAGCTTGATCGTCTGCGAATCGCTCCGTGTCACGTGCGCCTGCCGCCCTATTGACTCACCACCAGCGGCAGGTAGATCATCGGCCGCACCTGATACACACTCACTCCTCCGCGGGTGCCGAACCATTTTCGCCCATCAACGTCGATCGCGATGGCGTGCACATCATTGCACGCCAGCTCGCCGGCCTCCGCGTTGTAGCTCCTCCAACTCGTCCCCTGCAGTTCGCTCACGCCGTTGTAGCGAGTGCCGAACCATTTGCCACCGAGGAGGTCGATGGCGATGGCCTGGACTATGTTGCCTGCCAGCCCACTCCCCGTTACGTAGGTAGTCCAATGGGTCCCGTCGAAAGCGCTCACACCCCCTCCATCGGTACCAACCCACACAGTTCCCATGCCGTCGATGGCGACGGCCCTGACGTCGTCGTCGGCCAGGCCGTCGCTGGCCGCAGTATAGGTGGTCCAGTCCACACCATCGAACGCGCTCACGCCCCCGTCGGTGGCGACCCACACGGTACCGTCGCCACCAATGGCAACATCCCGAACCACGTCATTCGCCAGGCCATCGTCCGTGGTGTGCGTGGTCCAGTTCATCCCGTCGTACTCACTCACCCCGCTGGCGGTACCGAACCACTTGTGCCCATCCGGCTTGGTGTCGTCAATCGCCAGGGCGTGGACGTATCCACTCGCCAGACCATCGGCCTCAGTGTAGGTGGTCCAGTTCGTCCCGTCGAATTCGCTCACGCCGCCCACAGCGGCGACCCACACGCGCCCCTGTGGCGCTGCCCTGTCGATGGCAACGGCATAGACATAGTTGCTCGCCAGGCCATCGGCCCAGGTATAGGTCGTCCAGTTCGTCCCATCGAACGCGGACACACCTTCACCCATGGTGCCAAACCACTTTCGCCCCGTGTCATCGATGGCAATCGCTCTCACGTCATTGTCTGCCAATTCGTCGGCCGTTGCATGCGTGGTCCAGTTCGTCCCGTCGAACTCGCTCACCCCGCCGCCATCCGTGCCCAACCACGCGCTGCCTGTGCCGTCGACCGCCACGGCCCGGACGCTGTCGTCTGCCAGCCCATCGCCTGTCCCGTAGGTGGTCCAAATTACCCCGTCGAACTTGCTCACACCGCTGCCATCGGTGCCGAACCACACATTCCCCGCGCCGTCGGCCGCAATCGCGACGACATGGTTGCTGGCCAGGCCGTCGTCGCTTGTGTACGTGGTCCACGTGGTCCCGTCAAACCTGCTCACACCCTCATGGACAGTGCCGAACCACTTGTTCCCCTCCCCATCGACGGCCACCGCTTGGACACGGTTCTCCGCCAATCCGTCGGCCGTGGTATAGTTGGTCCAGTTCGTCCCGTCGAACTCGCTCACGCCGCCGCTTGATGTACCGATCCATATGTGCCCCTGTGTGTCGACCGCCACGGCCTGAACCGGACTGTCCCCCAGGCCATCGCCCGTGGTGTAGGTGGTCCAACTGACCCCGTCGAACTCGGTTACCCCCAGGTAGGTGCCGAACCACTTGGTTCCTTCCGCGTCGATGGCCACGGCCGAGACCCGGCCGTCCGCCAGACCGTCGGAACTGGTATAGGTGGTCCAGTTCGTCCCATCGAATTCGCTCACCCCACCGCCAAAGGTGCCGAACCACTTGCGTCCCGTCCCATCAACGGCGACCGCCCTGACATCGTTGCTCGCCAGTCCGTCGATGGTGGTATACTTGACATAGTCCCCGGTCACGCTGTCCCAGCGTACCACGCCGCCCTCGGTGGCCGCCCACACCGTCTCTCCCTCTGTCGCCAGCCCCCGCACAAAGTTGCCGTTGGTGTAGGTTTGCCAGGGACCGTTGCTCTGTGCCGTCGCGGCCGAATCGCCTTGGCCGCGCGGCAACGTCTCCGCCGAGCCCCCGACGACGCTCAAGGCCAGGATCAAGGCCAAAATCAACCAGCCA
>WSZX01000201.1 GCA_013139935.1 Ardenticatenales bacterium | reverse complement strand
TGATCCTTACGGTCACGGGTGACCTCGATGCTCCGAATGTGGGTGACGAGTGCGTGTTCGACGCCGACCTCTTTGACGATTATGCCATCACGCAAGATATGGACGACCCATGGATGGGGGACGGCCTGGACTATCGGGGCGTCACCCTGGCGACGATCTTTGAGTTGTGCGGTGGCTCGGCTGACGCCGAGGCGGCGACGCTGGTGGCGGATGATGGCATGACGATCGAGATCGCGGCTGCGGACCTCAAGGAGTGGCCGATCATGGTGGCGTACCAGGTGGGCGGCGAGGAGCTGCCGGTCGAGCTTGGCGGCCCGGTCAAGATGGTCTATCCGGCCGATGCAAGCGACACCTATGGCGACGACAATTGGATGTGGTGGTTGGTGGAGATACAGATCGGTGCGTCTTCGGCGGCCGAGGTTCTGCCCGCTCCCAGCGGGGACGTGATCCTCACGGTCACGGGTGACCTCGATGCTCCGAATGTGGGTGACGAGTGTGTGTTCGACGCCGACCTCTTTGATGAGTATGCCATCACGCAAGATCTGGACGACCCATGGATGGGGGACGGCCTGGACTACCGGGGCGTCACCCTGGCGACGATCTTTGAGTTGTGCGGTGGCTCGGCCGACGCCGAAACGGTGACGCTGGTGGCGGATGACGGCATGACGCTTGAGATCGCGGCTGCGGACCTCAAGGAGTGGCCCATCATGGTGGCGTACCAGGTGGGCGGCGAGGATCTGCCGGTCGAGCTTGGTGGCCCGGTCAAGATGGTCTATCCGGCTGATGCCGGCGAGACCTACGGCGACGACTTTTGGATGTGGTGGCTCGTCGAAGTGCAGATTCCGTGAGCGAACTCGCTCAAGCCTAAGTGCCCTCCCCTCGGCCTATGCAGGGGGGAGGGCGCTTGCGGGAAAGCTGATGAGATGCGCGGCGGGGGGTGGAAGAAGCCCAGCCGCGTGCGGAGAGCGATGTGGGGGTGGTATTGGGTCGATTGTCGCTCCAATACCGCCCCTGCCGGTTTTCCATCTGTAGCGCGGAACTGGAGGGGGAACGGCCTCCTCGACGCATCTGACCGCCACTGGCTGCCTGGTGGAATAGATTCCCTGTCCACTTTAGAATGGCGGCGGGGGGATTTGCGGGCGCTGACGATCTTGCGAGCGGGACGATGGAAGCCGTGTTGGATGATACGATGACGATCCTGGACAGCGAATCCTTACCGGCGGCGTTGGCGTGTCGCCGGGCTAGACGAGACGCACATCATATCCTGCCTGACGCCACCGGTGTTCTGAAAACCGTGGTATGATCAGAGAGTCAAAGGGGGACAAACCTTGGATCAGGGCGTATCCATGGACAGAGCATTAAAGACGGCCTACGTCGACCTTGCGCGGGAGACAGTGCGCGTCGTTTCCACGAACCCGGACCTGCTGGAGCGTTTCCTTGGCGGCCGCGGCTATGGGGCCAAGTTCCTCTTTGATCGCGTGGGTACTGACGTGGACCCTCTGGGCCCGGACAACCTCCTTATCTTCTCCACTGGTCCTCTCGCGGGCACCGGTTGGCCGGCATCGTCTCGCTGCCACGTGACATTCAAGTCGCCGCTGACCGGGGGTTACGGCTATGCCAATACGGGCGGCCACCTGGGGCCGGAACTGCGCCGGGCCGGCTTTGATGCTCTCGTCATCAGCGGCCGGGCCGAACAGCCCGTCTACCTTGAGATTGTTGATGACCGGATCCGCATTGCCAAGGCCGGCCATCTCTGGGGACAGTCGACGTCGGCTGTTCATGATCAACTCCTGGGCGCTCCGGGGAGCGACGGCCGCGGGCGCGTCGCCTGCATCGGATTGGCGGGGGAGCGCCAGGTGTCGTTGGCGGCGATTATCAACGATTACAGCCGGGCAGCTGCCCGCGCCGGAGGCGGGGCGGTAATGGGCTCAAAGCATTTGAAGGCCATTCATGTTAGGGCGACGAGTCGGGCCAGGATGCCGGGGAGCTTTCGCCGCCTGTCTGCTGAAACATCCCGTCGCCTGATCCAGGATCCCAAGATGGCGGGTTTGATTGAGCACGGAACCACGTTTCTTATGCGGCCCAAGAACATGTCGGGTGACCTGCCGGCCAAGAACCACCAGCTTGTGCAGGTTCCCTTTATCCACCGTATCGACGCCGAAACTCTGCACCAGGGGTGGGTGGTTGAGAAGGTCGGCTGTTTTGCCTGCCCCGTTCGCTGTTCACGGGTCAGCGAGGTCGAAAACAGCGAGTACCATTGCCGGCTCGAAGGACCCGAGTACGAGACCACCGACGCGTTTGGGCCGATGTGCTGGAATGACAATCTGGATGTCGTTATCTATGCCAACCACCTCTGCAACGAACTGGGCCTGGACACCATCTCGACCGGGGTGGCCATTGCCTTTGTTATGGAGTGTCACGAAAATGGGTTGCTCTCTGATCCCCATCTCTCCTTGGAATGGGGAGACGCTGACACGATTCTGGGTCTCGTTCAGTTGATCGGTCAACGAGAGGGGTTGGGGGAGATGCTGGGCCAGGGCGTGCGACGGGCGGCGGAGATCATCGGCCACGGGGCGGAAGCCTATGCTATGCACGTCAAGGGTATGGAACTTCCGCGCCAGGAGCCCCGCTTTGCCAAGGGGTTTGGGCTGGGACACGCTACCTCCAACCGGGGCGCGGATCACCTCTATGGCCTGCCTGCAATTGACTTGGCCGGCGCCTGGGATGTGGCTCAGAAGCTCTTCCCGGCCGAGATCGTTCCCGAACTGATGGAAACCGATTGCGAAAAGTACAAAGCCGACATGCTGATCTATGGCGAGCATTATTGCGCCCTGACCGATGCGTTGGGTATATGCAAGTTTACCACCAGCGAGGGATATGCTCTGCTCCCAGAAGACCTGGCGGCCGGTCTGCGGGCCCTGGGGATGGACCTATCCGGCGAGGACTTGCTGCGGATCGGCGAGCGGATTGTCAATTTGGAGCGGCTGTACAATGTACGGCAGGGGTTCTCGCGGGCTGACGATCGGCTTCCGGCGCGTTTCACCGAGGAGCCAGCCGATCTCTACGAGTTCACACTCGATGAGGCCACCGGGGAGGTCCGCCGCTCGGAGCAGCCGGTAGCCACCGGCATCATCCACGATTGGGATGCGATGCTCGATCGGTACTACGGGCTACGCGGGTGGGACATGGAGGGGCGGCCGTTGCTGGACACTTGTATTGGGTTGGATCTGAAAGCCGAAGGAAGAAGCGTCCTGTGACCCGGCACTGCGGCCGTGCCCGGGTGGCCGCCGACGCGAAGTAGGACTAAAGGCAGGTGCTCAATGCTCATTCTCGGAGATTGGTTTGTCAGCACGGCGAAAGAGTTGCCCAAGGCGGGTTGGGGTGTGCGAGTGGTGGGGGATACGGTAGCAGCGATTGGTCGCCATGCAGATCTGCGCCGAGATTTTCCCGATGATCTGGTGTACGATGCCGGCGGGTGCGTGATTGCCCCCGGTTTCATCAACGCCCACACTCATCTCTATGGGGTGCTGGCCCACGGCATTGAGGTTCCGGGGGACAAGGCGCCAACGGATTTTTGGAGCTTTCTGAAGGATTTCTGGTGGCCGCTGGTAGAGGATGCGCTCGATCAGGAGATGATATGCGCCGCCACCGACTGGGGTTGCGTTGAGATGTTGCGGGGCGGCGTTACCAGCTTCTATGACTGTCTGGAAGCTCCCAACGCCATTCCCGGCGTGCTCAAGGCACAAAAGGCGGTGGTCGACGGGCGGGGGATGCGGGCCATCCTCTCCTTCGAGGCGACCGAGCGTGTCAGTCCGGAAAACGGTCAATTGGGTCAGCGGGAGAACGCCGATTTTGTCCGTCACTGTCGGCAGGAAGGCAGGCTGGTGAGTGGGATGATCTGTTTTCACACCACCTTTACCTGCTCGGCCGGGTTCATCCGCCGGGCCTTTGGCTTGGCGGCCGACCTGGACAGCCTCGTCCACATGCACTGCGCCGAAGGGGTGCACGAGCCGGAGCGTTGCCTGGAGCAGTACGGCCGGCGGACCATCCCCTACTATGACGATCTGGGGGTGGCGGGGTCGCGCATGTTGGCATCCCAATGCGTGCAGATCGAGCCCGATGAAATCAGCCTGATGGCGGCGCGGGGCGTCCGAACTGTCCATATGCCGCTGAGTAACTGCGAGGTCGGCGGCGGCATAGCGCCTATCCCCCAAATGCTGGCGGCCGGGATACCACTTGGGCTGGGCAGCGATGGTTACATCAATGACTTTTTCGAGGTGATGCGCGGCGCTTTTCTCATTCACAAGGCCAACCATTTGAACCCGCAGGTGATGCCGGCCGATCAGGTCTGGTATCTGGCCACCGAAGGGGGAGCGCACACGCTGGGGCTGGAGAGGGTGGGGCGTCTGGAACCCGGCTGGCAGGCCGATCTCCAGTTGATCAGTGCCGATCTGCCCACTCCGCTAGCTGCGCACAATCTCTACGAGCAATTGCTGCTCTATCGGAACCGGCAGGATGTTAGAGGAACAATGGTGGCGGGCGAGATGCTGGTGCGCGACGGGGTGGTATGCGACGTGGATCTGGAGGAATTGCGTGGCCGGGTCAATCGGGCGGCGCACGATCTGTGGGTAAAGGGTCAATGACCACCAAGTACGAAGGTTACACCGGAACATGGCTGCACGTTGATTTAACGAGCGGCCGGATCGAGCCACGCGAACTGGACCCATCGCTCGCAGAGGGTTACCTTGGCGGTAATGGTTTTGGCTCTCACCTGCTTTGGGAGCGAGTTGGACCCGGGGTGGATCCACTGGCCCCGGAGAACATCCTCGTGTTTGCTACCGGCCCCCTGTGCGGTACCGGGATGCCCACCTCCGGCCGGGTCGCGGTCGTCGCCAAATCCCCCCTCACTGGCATCTATGGCGATTCCAACGCGGGCGGGCATTTTGGCCCCGAGTTGAAATCCGCCGGATGGGACATGATTGTATTCACCGGCCGGGCGGCACACCCGGTCTACCTCCACATCATGGACAGGCAGGTTGAGCTGCGAGATGCTCGTGATCTGTGGGGTCTGACCACCAGCCGGGCCGAGGAGGCCATCCGCAATGCCTGGGGCGACGACAAGATCAAGACCGCCATCATCGGCCCGGCCGGGGAGCATCTGGTCCGTTTTGCCGGCATTCAGGTTACCTCGCAGCGGTCGGCTGCCCGCTGTGGACTGGGCGCGGTCATGGGCTCAAAGAACCTCAAGGCAATAGCCGCCCGCGGTCACTGCAAAGTCCCTCTGGCCGACCCTGACCGGTTCCGCGATTTGGCCCGGGATTTCCGCCGCCGCCTGCGTGAGAACCCGATCTACCCGGCCGTCCACCGCCACGGCACCCCCGGAATCGTCGCCCTGATGAACGCGCTCGGCCGCTTTCCCACCAAGAATTTTCAGATGGGCAGCTACGATGAGGTTGACCGGATTGACGCCGATGCGCTAGAGGCCCGCGCCTTTGTGCGCCACATGGCCTGCTACAACTGCCCGGTCGCCTGCGACAAACTGTACCGCCTTCCCGACGGCCGCTACGCTGGCACGGAACTGCACAGCGTGGAATATGAGACGCTGAACTCGTTTGGGGCGGCCATTCTGAACCCGGACCTGGACAGCATCCTCTACGCCAATCAGCTGTGCGACGATCTGGGCCTGGATACCATCTCCGCTGGGCGGGTCATCTCTTTTGCTATGGAACTGTGGGAAAAGGGAATCCTCACCCCGGCCGACACTGGCGGGCTAGCGCTGGAATGGGGTGACGTGGAAACGACCCTGCAGTTGGTGGAAATGATAGCCCATCGGAAAGGATTTGGGGACCTGCTGGCCGACGGGGTACGCGAGGCGGCCGCGGCCATCGGCCGAGGAGCGGAAGAGTATGCCATGCACGTAAAGGGGATGGAGATCCCGGCCCAGGACGGCCGCGCCCAACGCTCGATGGGGCTGGCGCATGTCACCTCCACCCGGGGAGCAGATCACCTGAAGGCCTTTCCCACTATTGACGAGACCGGCAACCCGGAAGAGGCGCGCCGTCGCTACGGCGAGGAATATCTACCGGAACTGGCGGACCCCTTGGCAACTCGATACAAGCCCATGTTGGTCAAAGACGGTGAGGATTTTGGCGCGGTGATAGACTCGGCCGGCCTGTGCAAGTCCGGCGGCACTTTTGTGATGGCCGAGCTATACTGGCCGGACATAGCCGAGGCGATGGAAGCAGCGACGGGGATGGAGATGACGGTCGAGCGCTTGAAGCGGATCGGCGAGCGCATTTACAACCTGCAACGATGCTATGATGTGTGGCATGGCATCACGCGCGCTGATGATGTGCTCCCGCGTCGCTTTTCCCATGAGCCCTCCCCTTCCGGCAATGCCAAAGGGCAGGTGATTGACCTGGAACCGATGCTGGACGAGTATTTCACCTTGCGTGGCTGGGATGTGTCAACCGGCCGCCCAACCGCCGAGACGCTTCACCGGCTGGGGTTGGCCGATGCAGTCGAGAGGCTGAACCTTCCGTGATGAACATCTCGGTGCGCTATCACACCCCGCTCCGCTGGGCGCGAGGCTTGGCGAACGAGACCGTCACGTTGCCCACCGACGCATCGTTGGTCGCGGCTTTGAAACACCTGGCGGAGAACAACCCCTCCGCGTTGCGCGGGATGCTGCTGGGGCCAGAGGGAGAGATCTCACCCCACCTGGTGGTATTCCATAACGACTCCCTCGCGGCCGCCGAGAGGAACGCCGTCACCTTGAACGACGGCGACGAGTTGCGGCTGTTTCTTGCCGTCTCTGGCGGGCACGATTGGGACCGCGCGGGAGCATGCGGGCGAAAGCAAAAGGAATCCGGCGTTGATCTGCGAGCGGAAGGCGATGGAGAGACAAGAAACACCCGATCTAGCGGTTGAACTCTGCGGCCTGACGCTGGCCAATCCCTTTGTGCTTGCCTCTGGGCCGTTGTCGTTTTCTGCCAAGGCGATCCGGGCAGCGTTTGCGGCCGGATCGAGCGCGGTGGTGACCAAGACCATCAGTTCGCGCCCCACCATCAATCCCATCCCTCACATGGCCGATATTGGCCAGGGCGCCTTGCTCAATACTGAGGGATGGTCGGACCTGACGGCCGAGGCATGGGTGGACAGAGAGCTACCGGCGCTGAGGGAACGGGACGGCATCCTTATCGCCAGCCTGGGGCACACGGCCGCCGATGTGGAGGCGTGGGCGGGCCCGGTGGCGGCCGCCGGGGTGGATATGCTGGAAGTGGTATCCTATGTGGCCGGGGACATGCCGGCGCTGGTGAGAGCAGCCAAAGCGGCGGTGGAGGCTCCGGTCTTGGCCAAGGTCAGCGCCAACTGGCCCGACCTGCTGGATGTGGTTGGCGCCTTGGTCAAGGCGGGCGCCGACGGAATCGCGGCGATAGATTCCATTGGCCCCACCTTGCGGATAGACATCGAGACCGGGCGGCCGGTGCTGAACCGGACCGGTTGGCTCTCCGGCTCTCCCATTCGCCCCATCTCCCAGCGCATAGTAGCCGATATTGCATTGCGCTATGACGTTCCCATCGTGGGCACGGGCGGTATCGGCCGGGGGGTTGAGGCGGTGGAGATGTTGATGGCCGGGGCGACAGCCGTCGGCGTCCACACTGCCCCGCTGCTGCGCGGGCTCGACTTTTTTGACAGGGCGGTCAAGGAGATGCGCCAGTTCCTGGTGGCGCACGACTATGACTGCGCAGCCCAACTGCAGGGTCTCACTCTGTCCCATCTGAAGACACCGCTGGAGCCGGCCGGGTTGACCTTTGCTTTTGATGCTGATTGTTGCACTCACTGCAACCGTTGTGTGGAGGTATGCGCCTACCGTGCGCGCAGGCTTGTCGGCGATGAGATGCGCGTGGATGAGGGCGAGTGTCGTCTCTGCGGTCTCTGTGTTGCCGTCTGCAAGCCGGGAGCGCTGCGCTGTGAGCTTGCCACTAGCTCGTGAGGGCTGAGGTCGTGGGAGATGCGATACCCTTAGAGCCCCAACCGTCCTACACTATTCGCCACGAGACTGCACGGGTAGCTCATGCCATCTGCCCTGATGGCAATGACTACCTGCAACCGTTTGACTCCATGACCTGCCATCCCTGACCCTGGGCGTGGGCAGCCAGTTGCTCGTCGGGGTAAACGGCCACCGGGTGCCCCACCCGCTCCAACAAGGGAATGTCGGTATAGCTATCGGCGTAGGCGTAGCTCTCGGACCAGGAAAACTGGCCGCGGCCGTGCAGATGGGCCTCCAACCGCAGGACCTTGCCGGTCCCTTGGCAGATGGGAAGTTCACACCCCCCAGTGTAGCGTCCTGACCGGAGCACCAGCGGCGTCCCCACCGTCTCTGCCACGTTGAGCAGACGG
>WSZX01000240.1 GCA_013139935.1 Ardenticatenales bacterium | reverse complement strand
TTGACCGAGTGCAGCAATCCTCAAGCTGCCCGATCGTGCGCACGCCATGGAGCGGTCTGCGATCATTGGCCTCATCGGAATCGCCAGTCTACCTCGATATCGAGAAATGATGCCCTCAAGGGTGTTGAAACAGGGATTGCAGCGACGAGAGAGAGAGGCAGGGGTGGGCGCCTCGCTTGTTCTTCTGAACTCTCCCCTCCTCCCTTGTTTGTCGCCCAGAGGTATGATAGACTTGTCCGATTGCCGCTAGAGATCGGTCAGTGATGATCGGATGGATCATGAAAAAGCGAACTCTGTTGGGCGTTTTTGCCCATCCCGATGATGAATCCTTTGGCCCCGGCGGCACATTGGCCCGCTACGCCGCCGAGGGGATCGAACTCCACATCTGCACGCTGACGGATGGCGCGGCCGGCACCGCCGATGCCGACTGCTGGGATTGCCTCAAAGACGACACGGACCTGGCAGACCGCCGCTTGCACGAACTACAGTGTGCGGTAAAAGTGCTGGGTGGCACGCTGCACTATATGGGGTATCGCGACTCGGGCATGGAGGGGAATGAATCCAATCTCCATCCTGATGCGTTTATCAACCAGCCACTGGATGCAGTTGCCGCCCGGCTGACCCGCCTGATTCGCGAATTGCGGCCAGATGTCATCCTGACCCATGATGAGACCGGCGGGTACTTTCACCCTGACCACATCCACACCCACAAAGCCACACTGATGGCGTTCCAGGCGGCCGGCGACCCGACCCGTTATCCAGACCCATTGGCGGAAGGAGTGGGTCCGTTTTCGCCGCCCCGGTTCTACTGCACGGTCATGTCCCGGAGCCGTATCCGCACCTATGTCTGGCTTGCCCGTCTCACCGGGCAGGATCCGACACGGTATGGCCGGAATAAAGATGTTGACCTGACCCGGCTGGGGAAACCGTCCAACCAGATTCACTTCCACGTGAACGTCCAGCCCTACCTGGAGGTCAAGCGACAAGCGAGTGCATGCCACAGGAGCCAGGGTGGAGGTGGCGGGTTGGGCGGCCGCACTCGTCTCAGCCTGGGGGAACGATTGAGCCGCTGGCTGCGCCAGCGTGCTGGCAACTGGGACATGTTTCAGCAACTGTATCCCCCGCCGACCGGCCGGCGCTTGCGCAACGATCTATTCGAGGGCATTCCTCAAGAGTAAGAGTCTCCCGTTTCTCTTGCCGGTAAGCCATTGGAGCAGTTGCCTCCCAGCGCAGACCGGCGCGGAAAGAACAGAAAAGAGTCAGGGTGCACCCACGCCCCGCGACAGGGGGGAATCCAGGCCGGGTCACCCTACGATGGGCCTTTTGGTAAGGAGCAAAGCATGTCACCAGGCACTCGAGAAAGACGTTGGCAAATGGCCGACGCAGTGCGGGCAGCTTACCGCGCAGGCGAAGACGATGAGGCGATGGAACCACTCGTGCTGGTGGACGCGGATGGCGAGCCGCTCGGCCGCATTCAGGATGGAGATTATGTTATCTTTTATGATCTGCGAGGCGAACGAGAGATCGAGCTGACCTCCAGCTTCACCGACCGCGGCTTGGACCATTTCCCGCGCACGGCGATGCGAGTGCACTTTGTGACCATGATCGAGTACGATCGGAATCTAGACGTTCGAGTTGCCTTTCCCCCTACCGGACCGATCAAGGACACGCTGCCCCAAGTGGTGGCTTCCCATGGATTGCGCCAGGCCAAGGTTGTCGAGACGGAAAAGTCAGTTCACCTCACCTACTATCTCAACGGCAAGAACGAAGGGATTCTTCCCGGCGAGGATCGCTTTATTGTGCCGTCGCCCCACGTCCACGACTATACACTGGTGCCGGAACTGAATGCGGCCGGCGTCGGCGATGCGGTCATCGACGCCATTGCCAATCCTGACTATGGGCTGATCACCGTCAATCTTGCCAACACCGACGTGGTAGGCCATTCCGAGAACCCGGAGGCGATCAAACGGGCGGTCCACACAGTGGACACGCAGATCGGCCGCGTGGTCCAGGCCGCGCGGCGGGCGGGCGTGACGGTCATTATCACGGCTGACCATGGATCAGCCGAGCGTTGGTATTACCCCGATGGGGCCATCGACACCGGGCACACGGATAGTCCAGTTCCCTTTATCCTCGTTGATACCGGTCTGGGCCATGTCCGCCTCCGCGACGGGGGAGGACTTGCGGACATCGCCCCAACGGTACTACACCTGATGGGGCTACCCAAACCAGAGGTGATGACAGGCTCCAGCTTGATTCTGGACGAAATACCAGCCGCGCCAGGCGGAACACGAACTGCGGCCGGGCGGCGCGTGCTCCTTCTCATTGCCGACGGTTGGGGGGTACGCGACGAGGTCTGGGGCAACCTGATTGCGGCGGCCGATACACCGGTGATGGATGGGCTCCCGGCCGAGTGTCCCAACACACGCCTGCAGGCGGCCGGCATGGCAGTTGGGATGCCAGAGGGGTCGGTAGGTAACTCGGAGGCAGGCCACCTGCACATCGGCGGCGGTCGTCGCTTCCTCTCGGATCGTGTGCGGATCGAGGAGAGTATCGCCGACGGTTCGTTTTTCCAGAACGAAGCATTTCTCTGGGCCATGCACGGCGCCAAGCGAGATGGCAAGCGCCTGCACCTTCTGGGGATCATCTCATTCTACAGTTCCCACGGCTCGGTAGAGCATCTCAAGGCACTGTTGCGAATGGCCGCTCTGGAAGGAGTGCCGAAAGTCTATATCCATGGAATGCTGGGGCGGCGTGGGGAACGGCCGGAAAGCGGCGCGATCTATGTGCAGGAAATCGAACAAGAGGCGAACCGGCTGGGGCTAGGACAGTTTGTCTCCCTTATTGGACGGTTCTGGTCTCTCGACCGCGAGGAGAACTGGGATCGGATCGAAAAGAGCTACCGCTGGTTGGTCTACGGTGAGGGAACGCCGGTGCTAGCCGGCGACGATGATTGAGGCTGGCCACGCGCCTCCGTCCCCATGAGGACGGTTCGCAGATATCTGCGGCCGATCGCTCATCCCCGGCGGATGCTGCCACACCGAATGGCAGTAAGCGCAACATCTGACGCCGGCCGCCCTTTCGACTGGCACGCTGATCCGGGGCCTGTTCAGTTCCGACAGTGACGGCGGGGACAGGTTACCTGCGCGTAAGCGGCCGTCCTGAAACGGGAGAGGCCGGGAGACAGTGCACCGGACATCGGCAAGGACTGGCACCGGTTGAATTCGATCACCTGGATGGACCCAGGAGTCCGGTCAGTTCGCTGTCAGCGCGGGGCTTTTGAGGATGGCCCGGCGCTTGGGCCTGCCCCTACCTTCACCGGTCACCAGAGCCGGAGGCGAATTTGCGCCGCTCATCGAGCGCTACAGATCCCGCCGGCCAAAGACCCACAGCGCCACTGTCAGCAGGACCACGATGTACAGACCCGCATAGACGACCATCGCTGGGCTGGGTACGGATGCGGTGCCAAAGGGATTGGATGGCAGGCTGCGGATAAGCGCGGGCTGCATCAAGGAGGCGGCCCGCCTCCAGATCGCCTCACTGGGCAGGAGCAAGCTGGTGACGATGCCGATGTTCACGGCCGCCTCGTTCTGCATCAGAGAGCCGATCTGCTCCACCCAGCCGCCCACAAAGGCGATTCCGTAGAGCATGAACGCCAGAACGCCGTTGGCTACGGTAGAGAGGAACGTGCCGCCCAGGAAAGAAACGGCGAGAATCACCCAGCCCTCCAGCGCCAGGAATCCAATCGTGCCCAACCAGTTCTGCGGCGTGTAATCAGCAATCAGATACACGACCAGGAGTAGCCCGCCGCTGAGGCAGGCCATGTAGACGGCCAGCATTCCTGCGTACGCTGTCCATTTGCCCAACAGGATCTCCCAGCGGTGCACCGGCTTGGTCGCCAGCGACTGGATGGTGTGCGAAGCGATCTCACCCGAAACCGTGCCCACGGACGTGAGGACCGCCATCATGACGGACAGAAAGTTGATGACGTACAGTCCGGCCGTGAGGAAGAAATTGACAAAGATGTTCAGTTCGGACCGGCCCACCGCGACCTGACCGGTTATCTCTTGATAGATAAAATGAAACCCGACCGCAAAGAGGGCGACGAAAACGAACCCCAGGGCAAGAGCCATCCAGAGCAACTTGCGCCGTTGCACCTCTCGCGCGGTCAGCCGGACAATGACCCACATTCTCACGCCTGCGCCTCCACGACACGAACAAAGAGCTCTTCCAGCGAGATCTGCTGTGGGGTGAGAGCATACAGGCCGACTCTCTGATCCACCACCCACTGGGAAAGATGAGGGAGGATCTCCTCATCCTGAATGGTCATGGTGATGCGCCGGCCGTCCACCCTCAGGTCCTGGCTCCAACGGCGCAATCCCTCCAACAGTTCCGGTGTCACCTGGCCGACCTGGAGTACGACCTCGGTCAGCCCCTCCACCAGCGCACCCAGCCGCGCGGTACGTACTATACGCCCCTCTTTGATAAACGCGACCCGGTCGCAGGTCACTTCGACTTCGCTCAGCAGGTGGGAATTGAGAAAGACCGCCGTGCCAGCGGCCTTGAGCTGGTGGATAACGTCGCGCACCAATCGCCGCCCCAGCGGGTCCAGCCCCGAAGTCGGTTCGTCCAGAATGACCAGGTCCGGGTCGGGCAGCAGGGCCTGGGCCAGCCCGATCCGCTGCAACATCCCTTTGGAAAAGGTGCTCAGTCTGCGGCCGGCAGCATCGCCCAGTTCCACCAGATTCAGGAGGCGCGGAATGCGTTTAGCTCGCTGGCCGGCCGTCAGCCCGAGCAATTGCCCATGCAGATCCAAGAATTCCGCCCCCTGGAGCCATTCGTGGAAGCGAAAGTGCTCGGGAAGGAATCCGATCCTGGCCCGGATGGAGGTGTCCCCCAGCGGCCGTCCCAGCACCTGGGCGGTGCCGGCCGTCGGTGCTGCCAACCCCAGCAGCATCTTGACCACTGTCGTCTTGCCAGCTCCGTTCGGCCCCAGAAAGCCAAAGACCTCACCCCGCTCGATCTGCAGGGTGAGGTCGGCCACAGCTACCTTGTCTCCATACTCTTTGCGCAAATGGTGCGTTTCGATGACGTTGGTCATTGCCTAGCGAATGGAATCGGCCACATCCATCAGATCAGACGCCTGCAGATTCCCCTGCAAAAAGTAGACGATGCCATCCTTTTGCCACATCAAGGCGCTGTGTGAGCCCCGGCGGTCATACTCCTCTGACAGAACCAAACCTCTCGTTCCATCAATGACCACTTCCCGGAAAGAGACAATGTCAGTGGGGATCGGAAGCACCAGGGTGGTGGTCCAGTCAATGGCATTGCTCATTCGTTCGGCCTCGTGTTCGCTCATGCCCAGCAACTGCAGGGCAGCCGCCCCGAGCGCGGCCGGGTCCACATCGTCTGGAAAGCCCACCACCGGACTAGGTCCCTGGAGAAAGATCAGGGCGGCGCGGTACTGATATCGCCACGTCTGCTTGACCATTGGGAACAGAGACACCTCAAGTGGCTGCTCGCCCAACGAGTCAGGCAGCAGAGCCGGGTCCAGCCCGGCCATCATAAACAGGGAGCGCGCCAACTCCAAATCCACCGTCAATTGAGCAGAACCCGGACCGGTCACCTCGATGCCTTCGACAGGGACAAAACCCTCCGGCAGATATTCCAGAGTGCGGGCGGCGAATCCGGCCGCAACTGACGCCTCATCCAGCGTGGCAACCGTCTCTACCTCTGGCTCTTCCACCATGATGGGCTCACTGAGGAAATAGTTCTGCTCCAGCAGCCGGCCGATCTCCTCCATACGCTCCATTTGCTCTGGGCCAATGGGAATCACGGCGAATTCCTGCACCCGGAAAATGGCCAGAAAATCACCGGCCGCCACCCGAACCGGTTCCAATGTGAACGATACAGCTACGACGACGAGCGCCAGCGCGATCAGCGCCGGCCGCCAACGACGTTTATCCAGTCCGAACATCTCTGCCATCCTCTCCTTCCAACTAGGTCTAGCTTGGATCCTATCGGTCAAACAGGCCAGCGCCCGGGCGGTAGAGGGAACCGCCTCCAGCTCAGAGTCAACCATCACGGCCATTCGCCTGCTTGCCCACACGCTATCCGATTCCAACCGTGCCGCTGTCCTGCGGCAGGTCACACAGCTCTCCAGATGGGAGCGAACGGCCGTCATCATCTCGTCCGGCAGCTCGGCATCCAGAAAGGCCCTCAATTCCCCCTCGCTCGTGCACGCTGTCATAATCTCCCTCCCTGATAAGCAATGCGGAACGCCCTTTCCGCCCGGGCAAGCATCGTTCCGATCGAGTTGGGCGACACCTTGAGAACACCCGCCAACTCTTGGTAGGAAAAGCCCATCTGCCGCAGGATGAGCAGTTGGCCCTGCCGGGGTTTGATACGAGCCAGCGCAGCCTGAACCTCTGCCACGCTTGCGCGGCGCTCGGCCTCAACCGCGGCGCTCGGGGCACTCGGCGAGGTTTCCGCTGTCACCGTGTCCTCGCGCCTGCTCCGCCTCTTTCTCGCGCGAAACGCATTGTAGCCCATATTGGTGGCCACCCGATATAGCCAGCCGCCCACATTGTCCCCCCGCTTCAACGGCCGTTGGTACAACCGCAAGAAGACATCCTGGGCCAACTCTTCCGCTTCCCCGGCGTTCCCCACCAATCGAACGAGCAACTGATACACGCGGTAATAGTGTCGATGAAACAACGCCTCAAATGAAGCCTCATCGCCCTGGCGTACTCCTTCCAGCAATAGCGCATCCGAAAGCGTCATGGGTGAGTCGGTCAATCGTTCCACGTTCCTACTCTATCAACACCACAGCGGCCCATTTCGTGACAGTGCCGCCAGTGAAGGGAGCAGCAAATGGCAGAGGATTCCGCATCACCGCATTCACCTCCCTGGCATGAATCCTGTTCCCGACCGCCGCGGCCGCCTATTTTGCGCAACAATTCCATTCCGCACAGCCGGCTATTCGGCCAATTGCCCTTCTTTGTACTTGTTCAGGAACAACTTGGTCTTTTGCGGACGCGGAGTGCACCCGATTCCGCATTCAAAGCTGGAAGTCATTTCTTAACAAGTGCCTTGACCATCTCCTTCAGCCGCTTCTCAAACTCCAACCAGGCGGGTTGAGGTTTGAAGCCCAGCGCGAGGTTGAGAGCATACATCGGGTTGTTCTCCTCGTTGTCGGTCTCGATTAGCCTGGCCCCAAATCGCTGGGCAAAGTCGATGACGCGGACCTTCATGGCGGTGGCGATTCCCTTGCGCCGATGGCTGCGTACCACACCGGTCAGACCGGTATACAGCTTGTCAGGTTCGGCTTGCGATGTCCACAGGGAACTCATGCCCGCCCACCGGTTGCCATCAAGCGCGAAAAAGTGGGCATTGGGGTCAAACCCGGGGGCGCCCAGCGTGCGCTCCTCAAAGTTCTCAAAGGACTGTCGCGTGAACGGATCGGTCGTCGGCACGTCCTGGGCGAGTTCCCATTCCAGGTCCCAATACTTGCGTTTCCAGTCAGTATCGTTGGCGCTGACCTCGGCCAGCGACACGATCTTGATGCCGAGTTCCGTCATCCTGGCCGAATAGTCCGCGAACCGAGCATGGTCAAAACTCATCACCTCAAGGTGGGAAACCGGTTGACGCATTATCTGCTTGAAACCGCGTTGGGCCAGAAAGCGCACGCCCTGGATCCTGTCTTCACGGGTGCTGGCGGTTATAACCGCCGGGTCGTAGCTGGCCAGAGCTTTCATCAGGTGGTTGTACAGAGCCGTGCCCACGCCCCGCTTTTGATGGTCAGGATGGACGTATCCATCGACATAGAACTTGCCCGGTTTGAATGACCAGGCAGGTTCACAGTAGATGCCCACACCTATAATGCTCCCGTCCAGTTCGACGACATAACGCTGAAATCGGTACTGTGGATCGCGCGTTTCATCCCGATGCTTCCACTCTTGAACGGTCTCGAGGTACTCGGGCCAGACCGCATTGCCGACAGCGACAACCGCCTGATATTCAGAATCGCTGCCCTCAAAGGGACGGATAGTTGACATAGCTTCCTCGAATTCCACGATGTTTTGGGCCGGCGCATGGCCCGCCGGCAAAGCCACGGCGGTCGTTCAGCGTCGGTTCGTCACATGCAGAGGCTGGTTCGCAAGCCGTCGGGCCGGCCGTGAGGGTTGATCAGTTTCCGATTCTAGCAGACTCTCCGATGAGGGTCAACGCCAGAGCCATCTCGCGAGGATCGCATCGAGTTTCCCATCAGCGGTCATGGCGTCTATCGAAGCGTTGATGGCACGCAACAGTGATCCATCGTCCGCCCGCACTGCCACCGCAAACGGATCAGAGGTCACCGGTTCTGGAACAAGCGTCAAGCCGGGCTGGTCACGCAAAAAAAGATGGGCCGAAATCCCGTCCACCAGCGCCGTGTCGGCATCGCCAGACACAACGACCGCCAGCGCATCATCCGGCGACGTGAGCGGCAGCACGGTCAAATCCCTAACACGGCGTGACCAGCGGCGCGCTTCCACTTCTGCCCCGCTCGCATATTCCACGGCCACAACCATCCCGGCCAAATC
>WSZX01000360.1 GCA_013139935.1 Ardenticatenales bacterium | reverse complement strand
ACTTTACGGCCGACGACGTTGTCTTTACCATGCAAGAGTGGCTCAACCCCGATGTGGGTTCTTCGGTCCTGGGCCTGATGAGCTACCTCGATCCGTCCAATATCGAGAAAGTCAACGACTATATGGTCAAGCTCCATCTGAACTCGCCCCAGATTGCCGTGCCGGAGCACCTGTATCACTATCCGTCGCTGGTTCTGGACCACCGCACCTTTGAGGGCGACATCCTCAAAGCGCCCGTAGGTACTGGCCCCTACACGTTGGAAGAGTGGGCCGTGGGCGAGCGGGTGGTGCTCAAGCGGCGGGAGGATTACTGGCAGATGGGCGCCGACGGCAAGGCGCTGCCTTACCTGGACGAGATGGTGTTCATTGACCTGGGCGAGGAGGCGACAGCTTATCTTTCCGCGCTCAAGGGCGGCGAGATAGATACCTACGATCCAGACATCGCCGGCTACCAGGCCATCAAAGACGATGCCAGCCTGGTCGTTTTGCCCATCACCACCGGCTCGACCCGCGTTCTGCGCATGAGGGTGGACATGGAACCGTGGACCGACGAGAAGGTGCGCCTAGCCCTCAAGCTGTGCCAGAACCGCGACAAGATTCTCAGCCTGGCTTACTTTGGCGAAGGACTGCCCGGCCAGGATACTCACGTCGCGCCGGTCATCCCGGCCTACTGCGAGATAGAAACACCAAAGTACGATCCGGAGAGGGCCAAGGCGCTGCTGGCCGAGGCCGGTTATCCAGATGGCATCGATGTCACCCTGACCGTTGGCAGCGGCTGGAGCCAGGATGTCTCTAACGCCGAGACGCTCCAGGCGGACGCCGAGGCGGCCGGAATCCGAATCACTCTGAACCCGGTGCCCACCTCGGCTTACTGGGATCAGTGGACCGAAATCGACCTGGGCATCACTTCGTGGGTGCACCGCCCGATGGCCGTGATGACCCTGCCTCTGGCCTACGGTGTCGACGCCGACGGCAACCCCGCGCCTTGGAACGAGACCCGCTGGGTGGACCAGGAATTCCTGGATCTGCTGGAGCAGGCTCAGGGCACCCTGGACGTGGAAGCGCGCCGGGCGCTCATGTGCCAGATGGAGAAAATCCAGCAGGAGCGCGGCTCCATTGGTATCCCCTACTGGATGAACGTGTGGCGGGCCGTGACCAAGAAATTCCAGAATGTCAATCCACATCCCACCGGCTATATCCTGTTCAACGAGGTGTGGTACGATCCAGAAGCCTAGCCGGCAACAAGCTTCGGGAGGGGCAGGGTGCGGTTCTGCCCCTCCCGATGGTGGTTAAGGTTGAGGTTAAGGAGCGGCTATGGCCAAATTCATTTTGCGACGTCTATTGTTTATGCTTTTGACCATGCTCATTGTCTCCATAGCTGTTTTTTTGATTTGCGAAGTCGCGCCCGGCGACGTGGCCCAACACCTGCTTGGCCAGTTTGCCACGCCGGAGCAGGTGGCGTCTTTCCGCGAACAGTTGGGCCTGAACCAATCCCTGCAAGTTCGGTACCTCAGTTGGTTGATCGGCAGCGACTGGCGGGCCAGGACCAAAGTGGGTATGCCCCTGCGACGCATAAAAATGCCCAGGACCGACTCTTGCGAATGGTGGGCCGAAGAGCCAGATGGCACCCTGATACGCTGGAAGTTGGATGGGGAGGATCTTATCGCGATGCGCCTCCAGCCAGATGGCACGACGGTTGAATCCGTTGACAACGGCCGCTGGCAGACGGACGAGGACGGCGTCAGCTCCTTTTGGGGGGTGGACACTCTTAATCACGCCGTTCAATGGGTAATGGGGGGCGAGGCGGCTTTCTGGATGAAATCAAAGGGGGCCGGTTGGTGGGTGGAACAAAAGGGCGGCGCCATCAAGTACATTCCCTTGCAGCGCGGCCTGCTGCGCGGGGATCCGGGCGAATCCACGCAGACTCGCCAACCCGTGGCCGACACCATAGTGCGCCGCGTGCAGAACTCGGCCATCCTGGCCGGCGTCGCTTTCGTGATCGTCATGCCCCTGGCCATCGTATTGGGCTTGATCGCCGGCCTCAACGAAGGCAAACGGATTGACCGTCTCCTTTCCATTGGCGGCCTGGTTACCACTGCCACTCCCAACTTTGCCACCGGCATCTTTCTGATCCTGATCTTTGCCTACTGGCTCCAAGTGCTGCCCGGCGCGACGGTGTTTGCCAGCGAAAAGGCCATCTTTGAAAACCCCAAGATGCTAATCCTGCCGGTGGCCACTCTCACGCTGATCGAACTCGGTTATGTATTGCGGATTACGCGGGCCAGCATGGTAGAAGTGATGGGCAGCGGCTACATCCGCACGGCCGTCCTGAAGGGCCTGCCGTACTCGCGCATCGTCTTCAGGCACGCGTTACGCAACGCGCTGATGGCCCCGATCACCGTGATCATGTTGCACGTCAACTGGCTAATGGGCGGCATCGTGGTGGTGGAGGCGATTTTTGGCTTTCCCGGCCTGGGCATGTACCTGCTTAACGCGGCGATGTACAAGGATGTTTTCGCCATCGAGGCCGGGGCGATGGTGATGGTGATGCTCGCCGTGGGCACGTAGTTGGTGGCCGACATCATTTACACGTTCTTGAATCCTCGCATCCGGTATGCGTGACGTGGTACGTGTTGCCTGGCGCGTATGGCGTGAGGCGTATTGCGTAACGGGCGACGGAATGCGCAATACGAAATGCGCGCCATGCGATCATAAAGGGATATTGTGCTATGACTATGCATGAACAGGCCAAACCCTCCCCCGCCACCCCCCCCCCCCCATGGCGAAGCCCGGGAGGAAGGGTGTTCCCCCCTCCTCCCCCCCAAGGGGGCGTCGGGGGGCTGGGCATCGGTG
>WSZX01000301.1 GCA_013139935.1 Ardenticatenales bacterium | reverse complement strand
ATTGGCGTCGCCGGTGGAGAGAGACGCCCGGTTCTCTCTCTACCGGCGACGGCCGGCTCTTGGTCGAGGAGATCCAGTTCCCTCTTGCGTCTCCTGCTGCTATCCGTCCCGCAAGTTGTGCAATGCTCCGGCCGGCGTGTAGGCCAACACAGTGGGCGGGACCCGCTCTCGCTGTTGACCATCAAGGGTGATCAGCGTGGTGTTGCGCTGTTGAGCCAGCGCCACATGAACCCCGTCGCAACCCCGCTGCCGCGGGACGCTTTGCAGCCACGAATCGGATGATCCGCCGCCAGCTCGGCCGCCAGATCACCCAACCCGTCACCCACGGGGACATACTCAAAGTGGGGCATTCGGCGCCACACCGACACCAACCGATGGGCAAGCGCCCGTTCGCCGGTGCCGCGCGAGATGGCACCCGCTACCTCGGCCGAAGCGATGGTCGGGAGAAGCACGGTGGAAAATCTCCTCAGCTTCCGCTGTTTGCCTCTCCCCATCGTCCCGGCCGCCGCCCGAAGCAAGGCTAATCCACCGGTACTGGAAATGGAAAGCCCTGCATCAAGGAAAGAGCCGCCCCCTGAGTGCTATGGTCCGGCCGGGGACGATGGCGTTCATCACACTCTCGTCGTCCGAGCCATTTCGTGCCTACACTGCCTGGTCTGAGTTCTCTTCCATCTTCGGCCTTGGTGTGTTCAGCAACCGGTACATGCAACATGCGGTGGGCGTATCGTTGGTCTTTCTTACTATTAGTCGTACACGTTCCCATTCCCTCGGCCGTGTTTGACACCATTCCGATCAGTTTGCAGGAATAGGCCGAGATGCTAACATTGATCTTGTTGCCCTCGGTGGCGGCCGAGCTGACCAGGTGGTACCTGCGGGTTCCATCACCCGCCCCGGCCGCATCTTGAGCCACGCAGATATTGGAGGTTCAATGAGTGAGAATATCAATCTACGAGTTCTGGTCATTTGCGCCGGCAATTCAGCTCGCTCGCCGATGGCCGAAGGCCTCTTCCGGACTCTGGGCGCCGGCCGCGTATCGGTCGCCAGCTCCGGCTCCGATCCGGCCGCAGGCGTCCATCCTCTGGCCGTCAAGGCGATGCACGAGATTGGCATCGACCTCTCGGAACACGAACCAAAGTCGATCGACTCTGTCCTGGACCACGCCTTTGACCATGTGATTGCCGTTTGCAGCCAGGCGGCCGAGTCCTGCCCCATCTTTCCCGGCCCGGCTGAGCGACTTGATTGGTTCTACGACGACCCGGCGGCCGTGTTGGGGAGCCAGGAAGAGCAGTTGACCGCGTTCCGCACAGTGCGCGATGGCCTGCGCTGCCAGATCGCCGCCTGGTTGATGGAGCATTTCGCTTGAGTCAGCCGCCAGGCCATCGGCGAAGGGGATTGCGCCCCACTCGATGTCCTGGAGCCCAACAGTAGGTGGCGGTGATGAAAACTGTAGTCTGTACCGTCTGCTGCAAGCCACACGACCCTTGTGAGCGCGGGGTGGCAGCGCTGGAGCATCTGGTGGATGAACTCAAGGCGATTGTGGCCGGTGTGCTCTGGCAAGATTCCTCAGGAACGCTGCAATTGGCTGCGGCAGTACCGGGGGGCACGGACGCAGAGAGCCAATGACCACCGATAACCAATTCGACCCGACAGCCAGCGATGAGATCATCCAGGGCCTGGATCCAGCAGATTGGTCCCAATTGCGCGTGCTGGCAGACACTCTAGCCGGGCCAGCGATACTGGAATGTATTCGGATCCACCTGCCCCTAGCTCACGCTTGTTGGCATTTGTGCCAACAACCACACGAGTAATTGGCATAACACACTTAAAGTGCGACTAGGGCCAGCAGTCAGGGGGGATTTCCCCCCCTTGGGTGCAGCCAATCGCCAGCGAACGCGAAAGCAAAGCTTGTCCAGGGCAGGCCCGCCCGTCAAGCCGCGGCCAACCGTAGCCAGAACGATGGTCGCGGCGGCGAACGCCCACTGATCCTACCGTAACCCCAACAAGGCGAGCAACACCCCACCCAGCATGAACCCACACCCGGCCGTTCCGAACTCGACACGCCGGGTGCGAACCGCGGCAAGAGTGGGCCCGGCGACGGTGTCCGACCCTGACGGGTCGGACACTGTTCGGACTCGCCAGTTCCTGCCTACTCCACGATCACCCAGTCGCTGCCGCTGCGGCCAAAGACCTCGGGGGAATACATCTCTTCCGCCTTGGCCGGCGGAACCACAAACGTGCCTGGCGTGGTCGCCCGGGCGACGTACGAATACTGATGCACCCCTTCCCACAGCAGCGAGGCAAAGGCTTCCGCCCGCTCGTCGCGCATGTTCTGGTGCTCGTACCAGGGTCCCCACCACCACCATCCATAACGAGATTCCGCTTCGTTGGGGTCCTGGGGGAGGTCGCCGGATACGGCCAGGCTGGGATTGACGATCTCCAGCCCGGCCGGCAGCGGGTCAACCAACGCCACGTGGTAGCGCCGGTTATCGGCCACCATCGTCAACCGCACGCGCACCCGCGCGCCGGCCTTGATGTGCCAGACACCGTCCTCATCTTGTACCAC
>WSZX01000247.1 GCA_013139935.1 Ardenticatenales bacterium | reverse complement strand
CATGAAAGTGTACTATCTAAAGCCGGGCATGGTTATGTTTGGTTTCATGATGCCCTTTTTCATGTTCTTTTCCTTCTCGGTCAAGCGGGAGATGGCGGCCGACCAGGGGGTGGCTCGCTTGCTGGCGTTGACGGTCTTTTTCACGGCCGCCGCCGCGGGCCCATTCATCATCCCATTGGAACGACGGCTGGGAACGTATGACCGGTTGCTGGCAGCGCCGATGTCGCTGCTGACCTTGCTTCTGGGCAAGACGGCCGTGGGTGCCTTTTTTGCCATTCTGGTATCCGCCTTTGCTACTATTGTTGGCGTGCTTGCCTTTGGAGTCAACATCACTTTCCCTGGGCTGCTGGTGGCCGGCATAGTCCTGAGCGCCTTTTCCTTTTCCGCCCTGGGCCTGATCTTCGGCTCCATCCCCACCCGCAATCCGGGCGACGTGCAGATGCCCAGTACCTTGCTGCGTTGGGGGTTGCTCTTTATCAGCGGTGTCTTTGTTCCGCTGGTTGAGATGTCCCCGGCCGCGCGCACATTGGCCTACCTCTCCCCACTGACGTATGCGCAGGACTTGATGAACTATGCCGTGCTGGGCGCGAGCCTGTTCGATCCGTGGCTGGACCTGGGTGTGTTGCTGCTGACCGGCGTCTTGTTCCTGCTCCCCTCCGTCAAGCTCCACCAGCGCGGCCGGGTGCTGGGGCACTGAGCGCTTTTGAGACATAACTTCCCGCTTTGAATGCGGAATCAGGTGCACTCTGCGTCCGCAAAAGGCCAAGTTGTCTTTGAACAAGTACTGAGTCAAGTGCGAGCATCAACCGTCCGGCTGGCCGAATCTACCGGCCGTAGAGCTCTTCCAGTCGCTTCTGGCGTATGGCTTTGCGACCATCCTGAATCGACAGGGCTGGCAGCAATCGTTGCCACTCGACATGATCCGTGACTGGCTGCAGCAGCGGGGCGCATTCCCTCAGCTCGTCACCTGGGCTGACACGGACTATCAGGACTGTTTGGACCCCTTGGGAACAGCGGTTGCTGAACATGGCCCCGGTCACCCCTGGCTGTCTTCTTTTGCCGTACTGTTGGGCACCGCCGGGCGAAGCGGCCAACTGAGAACCATCTGCAACCCCTCAATCTTCTGAGAGTATCCTTCTTCGCGTGATACTCTCCCTCCATCGACGTATATAAAGGTGAAGTGTGTTGTATACTTGAACCTCCATTCAACAAGGAATGAGGAGACTCCGTGGTGGATGCTGTCAGGTCGGAAGTCCGAGTGGACGTGCTTGATGTCGATACTTTCACTGATCTATACTGTACCCATATCGACGCAATCTTCAATTACTGCCTCTTCCGGACCGGTAATCGAGTTGTCGCTGAAGACCTGACATCTGACACCTTCGAACGGGCCTGGCGTGCACGTCGTCGCTACCGGCCGGAGCGCGCAGCTTTCTCTACCTGGCTCCATACTATTGCCCGACGAGTCACCACGGATTGGCAGAGACGCCAGAGACGACGGCAAGTTGCCGATTTGACAGAGCGATATCCGGACGGGGCTCCTCTTCCCGAATCACAGATCGAGGAGTCGGAGAGCCAGCAACGGTTGAGACAATTGGTGGCTGGTCTGAATAACCAGGAGCAGGAGCTGATTGCACTCAAATTCGGTGCAGGGATGACCAACCGCAAGATCGGCCAGTTGCTGGGGAAAAAGGAAAGCGCGGTGGGTTCAGCCATCTACCGCGCAATGCAAAAGCTACGTACCGTCTGGTCAGAAGATGGCCCAGGCTGATAGTTGAAGAAATCGGAGGATACAGATGACCGACTTGAACGAGTCTATCAGGGATGATGATCAGCTCAAACAAGCACTGCTGAGCTTGCGCCAGGTGCCCGGCCCCGGGCTGCATCAACGCGTTCGCGCCATAACCCAAGCCCCCGAGGCGCGAACTCGGTTGGCGCTAGGCGCCTTCTTGCCACTGAAGCTGCTGCCCAGCAATGTGAGTCAAAGAATAGCGGCCCCCATAGTGGGGTTGGTGATTGCGCTTGTGTTAACAACATTCCTTGTTACATCACCGGTGGTGCGTGCGACCCTCGGGGAGATAGAGGAGGCTATTGGGCGCGTATTCCTGATTGTGACGGACGTTATGCCCGACAGTTCCGAAGCGACCCTCATTGATGAAGAGCAAATGACGGTCGAAGATGCTCGCGACCTGGTTCCCTTTCAGTTTTCGTTGCCAACCTATCTACCGGAGGGATTTGCAGGGACAGATATCGTGGGAGTTTCAATCCCCAACGAGGTAGTCGCTGAGGTTGTCAGGGCTCAGTGGCATGATGAGGATGGGAACCTTTTGGAACTATGCATTCATGCCCACGCCGACATCGAACCAATCCAGACAATCGTTGGCCCCGACAGTTTGGAGGTCGTTCAGGTGAACGGTTCAGAGGCTGCGTTGGTGCGAGGAGGGTGGGATAATCCCAGTGGCGAGTGGCGTGATCAAGATGAGACGATCACTGTCATCTGGGTCCTAGGTGACGTGCAGTATAGTCTCTTGTCGCATGGCGACAGGCTCTCGATTGACGAACTAATCACGGTGGCAGAAACAGTTCGATAAAGCCTTATCAGACTTGGGGCATGGCACGGTGATGGTGAATTGGCGGTGCTGATCACCCCCTTTGCTTTCGCCCTGGCGTCCGATCACCGCGAAGCGCTGGTTCGCAAAGCGGCCCGCGTCCTGGGGGCGGACGGGTATTGTCTCTTGACCGAGCGGGACCCGGCCGCGCATCAATTCGACAAGGAGCAACATCTATCGGCCGTTGGGTTCTTCCAGTTGCTGCCAGCGTATGGCTTTGTGACTATGCTGGATCGGCGGATCTGGCAGCAGCCTGTGACGGTACCATTTCTCCACAATTGGGCACATCAGCGCCAGCCCTACCTGCAGTTGGCTGCCCTGACCGATACGGACTGCGAGGCTGGTCTGGATGATCTACGGGGAGAACTCGAGGCGCTTAATCTGGAACATTTCCGGCTTTCGCAGTTGGTGGTTTCGAATGACACGGCGAGATGCCCTTCTCTGTCGGCCGTCTCATGAGCTGCCGTTGGTCCTGTTGTTGATTTCGTAGATCGGCGCATTGGGTCCGACGCCTGAGACAATGTCTTGGTCTCCATCCCCTGCCACCTCGAACCGTACGTGACGCCAAAGGCGTTCCCTCATACGGCTCTCCGACAGCCTTCTTCCGGTAGCTTGCACAGATTCCGCACCTCATGCTTTGCATAGCCTGCCGCATCAGGCCAGCGTCATGTGTTGTCTCCGCTTGGCTCTCCGGTATAGTCCGCGCTGACGTTTTTTGCTCGCCTTTCTCAGGAGGACGCTTCGCAGACGCGTGACCATCCTGGCACCAGGGCAGCACCCCGGGTCAGCCAGGAGCACTTGCGTCAGCGGCCTGCTACGCGGCAGCCTGACCCTTACCGCGACCGGCTAGCAGACGACAGCTTATCAGGACACACCAGCGAGTGGCTAGGCCGCTCTGTCTGGCTTGAAAGGCTCGCGCGCTATTGGTCCATGTTGTAGCCTAACGCCACTCGTATCCGCTGCAGCAATGGGTACGTGAACGGGTCAGTAACAACCTTTTCACCCCATGTTGCTTCGTTGCGCAAGTCGAACCACCCCACCTCTGTTATCGCATAGCCCTCAGCAGCCTCAAACTCTGGTTCGTAGCCGGGATAGGCCTCACCCGCCATTGGTATGCACAGATAGGTCTTGAGTCGCTGGTAGACACCACCGGGATACCCTGGCTCATCCACCAGTAACTGCTTAACCGTTACATTGAGGTGGGTTTCCTCCCTCACCTCTCGTATGACAGACTCTTCCTCGGTTTCGCCATCTTCTCGTCCACCGCCGGGGATCACCCAGTAGTCACGCCCGCTCGCGTATTCGTGATGATTGATTAGCAAAATCCGATCATTGCGGACGATAGCGCCTTGATAACGAGTAGTACGGCCCATGGATGAAAACTCCTTTGGTATGGTATTCGTGAACTGGCACTAGACAACCTGCACAGGGGCGGGTTATCACCCGATAGCACAACGCATCTTCACTCAGTTATTGGTCAGCATCGCATATGAAAGAGTGGCCTAACGTAGGCATCAGCCGCCGCGAGTGGCACGCGAAGCGGTCGGCTGCATGTCGTGTTGGGCGGATTGATCTCGACCCTGAGCGCTACGATCAGCGCGTTCCAGTCAGTCTTGCTCTGTATCCATCGCAGCGAGGCGTTGGAATGCCGACGACGGTGGACCATCTTCGAGGCGTTGTCGTATCATCCCGGCACACTCACTCGGGCTCAGCAACGAGGTGTCGACCTCAAGGTCATAGATACCGTGATTGTGCACTTTTCGCTGCCACCGGCGAACCACATCTGGCACAGGTGAATCCGCTGCACCTGCCGCGCCCCAAGTGTTTCGTCGTCGTTCCATGATGATCTCGATGGGGCAGCGAACTCCGACGAACAAGACAGGCAATCCGTTCAGACGCCGGGCACTATCGGCAAGGATTCCCCGGGGCGTCGAGTAGGCGTCATGGTGTCCGACATCGACCACGACGTTCAGGCCCAATCGGCTGTGGGCAGCAATGGATTCATACATGGCTGCGTAAAACACGGCAATAAGGGGTTCGAGGTCCGGGCGCTCTCCGCCGGGCCGTAGTCCGATTGCAGGACTATAGCGCTTTGGCGTGACGTGAACCTTGAAGGTATCAACTCCCAAGTTCATCCATGGCCCATCAAAAGTTTCCTGGATCACCGCGACAATGCTTGATTTGCCTGATCGCGGGACTCCGTTCAGGATGATGAT
>WSZX01000421.1 GCA_013139935.1 Ardenticatenales bacterium | reverse complement strand
GCTCCTCGTTCTCCACGGAGAAGAAGCGGTGGGGGTGGCTCGTTTTCACCGGATTCCGGGAACCGAAGACGCCGAATCAGCGATTGTTATCCGGGACGACTATCACAAGGACGGGCTGGGGACCTTTTTGCTGCAGCAACTGGGGGAAAGAGCGCAGGCACAGGGAATTCATCACCTGGTGGCCATCGTGCAAGCGCAAAACCACCCGATCCTGAAGGTGATCAACCGCAGCGGGCTCGAGTGCAAGTGGCGCTTTGAGCGGGGAGAGACCTACCTGGCGGTTGACATTCGAACCGGCTGACGACGAACGCCGGTCACGCCCGACCAAGAAGGGGAGGTCCGGGCCGGCCGCCAGGGAACTGTACAAACACTGCACCCATTAGGTCTGTGACGGCCGCTACACGGGCATCGACGCCAGAGCGGATCCGGGCGCCGTCTGGCTCACTCTTTTTCTTCGGCTGCGAGCCTGTCCGCACAGTGGGCCAACCCCTCGGAATAGGTTGCGTAGCGCAACTCAACACCCAGCTCGTCGCGCATGCGGCCGTTCTTCATCATCACGTTGAGGGTGGACATCTCGATGAGGGTCTGCGTCAGCGGTGACGGGCGCCCTACCAGCCGGGCGAGAAAGGTGACCACCCGTACCATCAACTGTACTTTGCGCAGGGAGGCGGTCCGCACCGGGGGTGCATCGATCAACTGGGCGAAATGGTTGTGAAAGAGATAGAGCGGTAACGGCTCGTCGTCACCCAGGCAATAGATCCGGCCCGGGCGGCCGCGGGCGGCCATAGCCCGCAAGCCCTGCACCGCATCCTCTACGTGAATGATGCTGATGCTGTTCTGTCCGTCTCCGGTTATGCGCATCTGGCCACTGCGCACCAGCTTGGTGCCCAGCATCGGCGCGGCCGGTCCGTAGATGCCGGCCATGCGAGCGATCATGACCGGAAAGCGCGGCGCCAGTGCCAGGAGCAGGCTCTCCGCATCCAGTTTGGACCGCGAATAGTCGATGCGAGGCGCGGGCGGGGTTTCCTCATCCACCGGACCGGCTGAGCGGCCGTACACGCTGCTGCTGCTCACATACAGCAAGGCGCGCAGCCCGGCCGGTTCCCCGGCCGGCCAGCCGGCCGTCACCAGGTTTCGCGTCCCCTCGGTGTTGATGAGATGCGGGTTCACCCGGCCGTCGTTGCCCCCGCCCACCAGGTGAAAGACCGTGTCCACGCCCGACGCAAGGGCGCTGCAGTCCAGTGTCTCTGGGTCAGTCACGTCACCGAAGATCACCTCGACGCCCCGCTCCGCCAACTCTTCCCCTTTCCACTCGGAATAGACCAGCGCCCGCACCGGCACCTCGTCCTCCAACAGGCTGTCGATCAGATACCGGCCGAGATAGCCGGTCCCGCCAGTCACCAGTGTGATACCCATCAATACCTCCGGCCCACTGCCCTATCGCAATTCACACGCGCACGAATCGACTCCGGCCGCCTCCTGGTGTAGAAAGACAAGCGACGCGCCGTCCCCTCCGCAGTTCCACTGCTGCACACACTTGCGCCTGCGGGCACGCAGTACCTGCCCTGCGCAGGTGGTGCAGGTGAGGAAAGCTGGCATCTCTCTCCCGCCGCCGCGGCCCCTTTTTCAACGCGCTCAACTTCCCATCTTGGATGGTGAATCAGGTGCACTCCGCGGCCACAAGAATGCCAAGTTGTTGTCGAACCAGTACATGCCACCGGCGATCACGGACGGAAAAGAAATCCTCGTGCACAAGTCTGCCCACGCTATATCGACCTGAGCGACCGACCTGGCCGGCTTACGGCTGGGCGGACTGTGCCACGACGTACGTGGCCAGTTCCGGCAGTATGTTATTCACATCATAAGTGCGCCAGTGGTCCCCGCCACCGGCCGTAAAGACCGTAAAGCCAATTACATAGCCATCTGCCTGGAGTTGGTGATCGTACCAGGCCAGTTGGTTGATATACGCCTGGGGGCCAGAGCCCAGCCCCAATTCTTCCCAATAGCCAACAAAATCCTTCCAGCCCAGTCCCGGCGGCCCGGGCCGATGGCCACTCATCACGATCCCATCAATGCCGGCTTCGGTGATGACCAGCGGGATGGTCGTTCCGCGAGGGAGAAGAATATCCTCATAGAGCCACCGATAGCGAAGGGCCAGCGGGCCTCGATCGTGGTACGCCGGGTAGCCGGGCAGCGGATCGCCCAGCAAATAGTCCATGGTGGGCGCGCCGTACTCGTGCAGGGTGAGGATTCCGCCGTGGGCCCGCGCCATCTCGATGGCAGGCATAAAGTTGAACCACTGGGAAAACTCGGGCACGCCGGCTGAAAATCCCCCCACGGCCGCCTTGAGCCGGTAGGCGGCCAATTGTCGAACCCGCTCGGCCTCAAAGGCAGCGTACCAGTACATGTCCAGATCGGGGTCAGGCTCGTTCCACCCTTCCCAATAGTCAACCCACGGGTTGTCGAGGTACCGCGACACCTGGCCAGCCACAAAGTCGCGGGCGGCCTCCACCGGGTCCCCTTCGATGTCCTGGCTGGTAGCCATCAGCCGGCCGATGGTCACCGTCTCTGGGCTCACCTCTTTGACGTCGGCCAGCCAGCCGAGGTCGCCCACCGCCTTGATGACAGCCGGGTGGGCTCGACGCACGAACTCCATGATCAGGGGAGTGTCGTTGCTAATCACATGCAGCCCGAGCTTGCTTCCACCGTAGAGCGGAGGTCCGGAAGAGCCAGTTGGCGCAGGGACCGGCTGCGTGGCGGGCGGGGTGGCGGTCGGGGGAGGGCTCGGCGTCGGGGTGGGCAGCGGAGCGGCCGTCGACGTCGGAGGGCGGGTAGGAAAAGGAGTGCGGGTGGGAAAACGGGTGGGAGTGGGCAGCGGAGTGCGCGTATGGGCCAGGGCGCCGGGCGGTGACGCCGAGGCGGAGGGAGAGCGGTGGATGGGCGTCCAGGTGGGCGGGGGCGCGGGTTGTCCAGGCGTCGGCTCACTGCCGGCTGGCGTTGCCGCCAACACAGCAGGAGTCACGGTTGGGGACGCGGGAGAGCAAGCGGCCAATGCCGAGATCAGTATCGCCGTCAGCATGAACCCTACGGTGATCTTGCCGGTCATTCGCTAGCGAGCCTCGGCAATGTGAGCGGCCAGGTATGGCAGAATCGTGTTCACATCATAGCTGCGCCAATGCTCGCCGCCTCCGGCGGTGAAAACCGTAAAGCCAATAACATAGTCATCGGCCCGCAACTCGGCATCGTACCAGGCCAACTGCCGCACATAAGTCTCCGGGCCAACGCCCAATCCTTGCTCTTCCCAATACCCGATAAAATCCCGCCAACCGAGCCCGGCGGGACCCGGCCGCTGGCCTGACATCAAGATACCGTCAATCCCGGCCTCGGTGATGACCAGCGGTATGGCCAATCCGCGCGGAATCAGGGCTTCCTGGTACCACCAGCGGTACCGGAGCGCCATCACGCCCCGATCGGAATGGCCGGGCCAGCCGGGAAGCGGGCTACCTACCAAGTATTCGTAGACCGGCGCGCCGTATTCGTGGAGGGACAGAATGCCGCCATGCCGCTGAGCGGCCTCTATGGCGGGAATGAAAGCTAGAAACTCGTCCCATTCCGGCACACCGGTGGCAAAGCCGCCCACTGCGGCCTTGAACCCCTGTTCGGCCATCAATCGGACCCGCTCCGCCTCAAAAGCAGCGTACCATGCCATCTTATCATTCGGGTCAGGCTCGTTCCACCCTTCCCAGTAATCAACGCCGGGGTTGAGCTGATAGCGGACCAACTG
>WSZX01000265.1 GCA_013139935.1 Ardenticatenales bacterium | reverse complement strand
ATGAGTGGATGTACGAGAGCCGGCTCTATTTTGTGGACAAGTTGATCCGGATGGGAGCTCGCATTATCCTTTGTGACCCGCACCGCTGCCTGGTGCAAGGACCGACCATGCTTCATGGGGAGCGGGTTGAGAGCCCGGACATTCGTGCTGGGATGGCCCTGCTGCTGGCAGCACTGTGCGCACGGGGGACGAGTGTGATCAGCGGAGTGGGTCAGATTGACCGGGGTTATGAGCGATTCGAGGAAAAGCTGAGGGCTCTGGGCGCATGCATCGCGCGCGTGAGCAACGAGAACCAGTAGCGGCTCCCCACCGTTGGGATTCCTGCTCGCAGTGCGAGAGTGCCGATGAACCTGTGGTGCTGGGGACACTCGGTTGTGGAGCTGTCTCATCGATTGTTTGGCAGTACTGCCGAGCTGGCTCGCGGCGATAAGGCCTTTTTTGCAGCGCGCCGACCTGACCGGACCGAATAGCGGTCGGAAACTCGGCTGAGCGGGCCGCGGACGCGGGTGGTGGACCTGAGCTGCCTTGCTGGCGCCGGGCCTCTTTGGGTACCTGATCAGTAGTTCCCCCCAAGCCGTGTGTGCCGTTTCTGGCCCCAGCGCGTGAGCCATTCGGCTGGGCCAATCTCTGGCTTGCTCAATCTCATGCCGGACGTTTCGCGCTGATGTCTCTGTCGCCAGCAACCGGCCTGCTCTCCCAAGCTCTCTGTCGATCTCATTGGGATCGAGCCAACGGCGGACACGAGCAAGGGTCTCTGCCCGCGTGGTCTCTCCTGATCGAGAGCCAGCCTTTATGGGCTTGACGGCCGAGCATGGTGGCTGCATCGTCGCACCGCGAGAGTAGCGTTGGTGTTTTCCTGGCGCCAAGTTGTTGTCCGTCTCGCCGGGCGGCCGCTGGCGGGGGCGGGCATGGGTTGGCATATGGCCGTTTGGCAAAGCACTGCGGTGCTTTATGACAACCTGTCTCATTTGACCATGGTGTGCGAGTACGGTATAATCCTCGCGCTCTGATAGCCAGCAGTCAGATCCCAACGGGGCCGGGCCTTTGCGCGGCTCTGTTGCTGTAGGAGACAGGAGATGCCAAAGAGAACCTATCAGCCGAAAATCCGTCGTCGCGCTCGCGTCCACGGTTTTCGTCGCCGTATGAAGTCCAAAGGTGGTCGCGCGGTGCTTCAAGCACGGCGCCTTCGTGCACGGCACCGACTTGCGGTCCAGCGGAACCACGTCAAAAAGGTTAACTGGAACGCCTAGCAACTCGTGCTATCTTGTCCTCTGGTTCTCCCTTGCGCCTGCCCCTCCGTGGAACGCATGCACTCGCTCAGACTATCGTCCGATTTCGCGCGGGTGCGCGCCAACGGCGATACCTGGGCGCATCAACTGATTGTTTTGGCGGCGGTTCCGAATGAACGCGACATCAGCCGGTTCGGCTTTGTCACCGGCAAGCGCATGGGGACGGCAGTCAAGCGAAATCGGGCAAAGCGCGTGCTTTGGGAGGCTGTACGCCAGCTCCTGCCCCGGATCCCGGTGGGCTGGGACTATGTCCTGATTGCTCGTTCTCCGTTGTCTGAGGCGACGAGCGCCGACGCCAGGGCGGCCATCATCCAACTTCTCAAGTGCGCTCGCCTATGGTTTTCGACGCGGGAAAGGGGGGAGGGCGGTTGGAGTACACCTGGGTCGGGTTCCGGCGCAAGTACCGAAATGCTGGTGGGATGAAACGTTTGGCTATGGGCCTTATCCGTTTGTATCAGCTCAGTCTTGGGAGGTTGTTTCCGCCGTCTTGCCGTTTCCATCCAACTTGTTCCGTGTATGGTTACGGGGCGATTGAGAGATATGGAGTGTTGAAAGGGGGATGGTTGGCTTTGAAGAGAATCGCGCGCTGTCATCCATTCAATGCTGGTGGGCATGACCCGATTCCTTGACCGGTGATGGAACAGGCGGTTCGCGCCATCGAACTGGGAGGTAGAACTTGAATCTGAAGAGGTGCCGCTTTTCGTGGCCGTTGCTGTTAGTGATCTTGGCCTTGCTGCTATCGGGCTGCTCCGGCAGCCGGTTTGCATCAACCAGCTGGCCAGGCATGTTGGTTGACGGCGATCTGGCCTACCTGGCTTTTGGGCAGGAGATGTTTGCCGTTGAACCCGGCCTGCAGCGGGTTGAGTGGCAGTTCCCCGGTGTCGTGGACTCCAAGAACCCAAGCTACTATGCTGCCCCGGCCGTGACCGATGGCCTGCTGGTTGTGGGTGGGTACGACAGCGTGCTATACGGTATTGATCGGGAGACGCTGGTCATCGAGTGGAGCTTTCACCGGGCAACCGGCCGGTATATTGGCAGCCCCGTTCTGCTGGGAGACACTGTCTTTGCCGCCACGGCCGGAAATGAGCTTTTTGCCCTCAGCTTGGATGAGCTGGATCGGATCGGCAGTGTGGACAAGGCGGATGAGGCACGGCGATCGGCTGAGGCAGCGGCTATCCGGTGGGAGTTCAAGGCGGAGCACGGTATTTGGAGTGCTCCGTTGGTTACGGCCGATGTGCTTTATGTCACGTCGCTCGATCACCACATCTATGCTCTAGAGACTGAAAGCGGCCGGGAAATCTGGGCGACTGAGTTGCCGGGTGCCATGGCTGGCACACCCCTCCTGTCTGACGATGGAGCCACCCTTTTTGTGGGTAATTTCGACCACAGCTTATACGCGCTCGATGCGGATAGCGGCCGACAGCGGTGGCAGGTCGAAGCAGAGAACTGGATCTGGGGGCAGCCTACTCTTGCTGGCGGGAAGCTGTTCTTTGGTGACCTGGATGGGCATCTGTATGCAGTTGAACCCGATACCGGGAACGTCTTGTGGCAGCAGCAGGTTGCCGATGCCATACGGGGTGGCCCGGTCTTTGACGCGGCGAGCGGCCATCTCTATGTCGCCTCCCGGAAGGTCGCCAACCCCGGGAACATCAGCACCAGGGGGAGTGTCCTTGCTCTGGATGTTGAAACCTACCGGATTCTTTGGGAGCAGCCAACCAACGAAGCGATCTATACCAAGCCAGCCGTGTCGGGCGAGATGTTGCTGGTGGCGCCAGCGCAGGGAAGTGTACTGCTGCACGTGTATAGTGCAGAGACGGGCGTGCTGCAGTGGGAGTTCGCCCCGCACCCGGACGAGAAATAGGAGGCAGTTTCGCCATGTGGGACACTTTGATTCTCAACCCAATGACCAATCTGCTGCTGTTGCTTTATCAGTACTTGTTCCATAACTTTGCACTGGCAGTGGCCGCCTTTACCATCGTTACTCGTCTGATTACCCTTCCTTTCACGGTCAAACAGCAGCGATCGGCCAAGGCGATGCAATTGCTGCAGCCCGAACTTGAGAAGCTCAAGAGAAAGTATGGCAAGGACAAGGAGAAGATGAGCAAGGCCCAGATGGAGCTGTACCGGAAGCACAGTATCAATCCTTTGGGAGGGTGCCTTCCGCTCCTGCTTACCATGCCCATCATGTTCGGTCTGTACCAGGCGATCATCACCGCATTGGCCTCGACCCCTCTGCAGTTGCTAGAGTTCTCGCAGCGCCTGTACGCGTTCCTGCCCCAGCTAGCACAACTCATTCCGCTGAACAACAAGTGGCTGGGGATAAGCCTGGGACAGCCTCCCGGTCCGACGCAGCCTTGGTACGCGTACCTGCTCATCTTGCTGGTAGTGGCCACCGGGTATTGGCAGCAGAAGATCATGAGTCCTCAGACATCCTCTGCCGGGCAGGGCGATGGTCAGATGGCGGGGATGAGCCAGTCGATGCAGTACACCATGCCCATCATGTTCGGCTTTTTTGCGCTTTCCTTCGCGGCCGGCCTTTCTATCTATTTCGTTATCTCGAATCTGATTGGTGTCCTGCAGTACTGGGGGCTGGGCAGACTTGGGATGATGGGAGCGGCCGCTGCTCCGGACGTGGGCAAGTCGCCGGAGCCAACAGTTGCTGCTTCGCCGCCTCCGCCCAAACGTACACCCAAGAAAAGGCGAGCCAAGCGCTCGTAATTATGGCGCTGCCCCCTTGGAGATGACACATCTGGGCCCTGCCGGTTCGTTTCTTCTCTTCGGCTCCCGGTGGGCCGTGGTCCTCCGCCCAGTGGAGTTGGGCAGGGACGGCGACTCTCTGCAAGACGGAACCCTGATCGGCTATTTTCGGGAATGATAGACATGGATATCCAAGTCCGTTCAATACAGGCAAATGGTTCAACTGTTGAAGACGCTGTTGAAGCCGGGTTGGCTCAGCTACAGATCGGGCGTGACCAGGTGGAAATCGAGGTGGTGGAAGAAGGCAGCCGAGGTGTACTGGGCATCGGGGCTCGGGATGCCGTTGTTCGCTTGACCTTCCGCGAGGAGGAGCCGATGCCCCTGCCACCGACCGCTGCCGAGTACGTTGAGCCCGAACCTGTGCCTCCAGCAGAGGAAGAACCTGACTCGGAGGCAGAGCAGGAGGCAACTCTGAACCTGGCGCGGGATGTCCTCGTTGAACTGCTGGAAAACATGCAGATTGAGGCTGAGGTTCAAGGCCGAATTGCTGAACCCAGATTCCCGGGTGACTCTGCCACTTTGGTTCTCGACCTGCACGGCGATGACCTGGGGTTTCTTATCGGCCGGAAGGGGGAAACGCTGGCCGCCATCCAGCACTTGGTGCGCCTGATGGTCAACAAAGTGGTTCAGCGGCGTGTTCATTTGCTGGTGGACATAGAGGGCTACAAGGTCCGGCGTGAAAGCGCTCTCAAGAAACTCGCATTGCGCATAGCGGATCAAGCGGCCCGGCGCGGCCGCAGGATCGCGCTGGAGCCAATGTCCGCCTACGAGCGAAGGATCATTCATGTCACCTTGCGCAATCATCCGGCCGTCTCCACCGAGAGCGTGGGGGAAGGCACCCGGCGCAAGGTCACCATCTGTCCCAAGCCCTAGTGGTGTCTGTGCAGCCGGTCATCAGTGGGAGCCCACCAGGGAGGGGCCGGGTCAATCCTCTCCAATACGGCACCATGGGCCGTCTGTACCTGTGTCACTGATCTCGAACGGGGGCGACCACCAGAGCTCACTTTTGTTGACTGCCGATGATTGCGGTTAGCATTGCTGGCGGTCAGGCAACAGATGCTTGGCGCACCAGTGCATTGCTGACCACTGCTGGCCCTTAGGAGCATGTTATGAGCCCTGTTGCCGAGCTCTCTCCGGCTGACCTGACCCGGGTGTGTGACGATAGTCGTTTTCCGTTTGAAACCACAGCCGAACTCCCGTTCTCCAAGAAAATCATCGGGCAGGGACGTGGGACTCGTGCAATCGAGTTCGGAATTGGCATCTCCAGCCCTGGGTTCAACATTTATGTGCTGGGTATGGGCGGCACAGGCCGGACGACCACGATCGAGCGCTTTTTGCAGGAGGAAGCGGCCGCTGGCCCGGTTCCTCATGACTGGGTGTATGTCCAGAACTTCCAGGACCTGCGCCGGCCGCGGGCTATTCGACTCCCGCCGGGGGAGGGGGCCCGGTTCAGAGATGCCATGAGCGTGCTGGTGGATGACCTGATGCGCCAGGTTCCCAAGGCATTTGAGACAGAGGAATACAAAGATGCGCTGGCGAGCATTACCCAGGAACTGGAGGCGCAGCGCAACCGTGTCTTGCAGGAGGTGCGGGACCGGGCCGCGGAGCAAGGCTTTGCCATCATCCGCATGCCGCATGGCTTGATCATTTCTCCGCTGCAGGATGGAAAGCCAATGGAGTTGGAGGCGTACCAGGCCCTTTCGGCAGAGCAGCAAGCGGCGCTGGATACAGCGCGCCAGTCGCTTGAGCGGAATCTCGACGATGCTCTCGGCACGGTCGCCGATCTGGAGCAGCGCGCCAGAGACGAGATTGACGTTCTAGACCGAGGCGTGGCTTCCTCGGTTGCTGATCATCTTGTTGAACCGTTGAAGGAAAAGTGGGCTGCAGAAGAGGAAGCTGTGCTCCATCTGAATCTTGTGCGGGACGACATCATTGCGCACGTAGAGGATTTCCGGCCGGGCGAGGGCAACAAGAGTGCAAAACAGGACCCCTTTCGCCGCTACGTTGTCAACCTGATTGTAGATCACGGTGAGACAACCGGCGCGCCGGTCATTGTGGAGAGCAACCCGACGTACCATAACCTGATTGGCCGGATCGAATATGAGGTGCGGCATGGCGTGCCCACTACCGACTTTACCAACATCAAGGCGGGTGCATTGCACCGGGGGAACGGAGGCTACCTGGTACTGCGGGCATCCGATCTTCTGGACGACCCAGATTCCTGGCAAGCACTCAAGCGGGCACTACTTGATGGACAGATACGGATTGAGGAAATGGCGACCGGATCAATAGCGGCGAAAACGCTTGACCCAGAGCCAGTTCCGCTCAATGCAAAAATCATTCTGTTGGGAAGTGCGACGCTCTATTACATGCTCTTTGCACTGGATGAGGATTTCCCCAAGTTGTTCAAGGTAAAGGCCGACTTTGATTCCGACATGGACCGCACACCGGAGAACGAGGAGGAAGTTGCGCTGTTTGTCGCGGGGCGCTGCCACGATGAGGATTTGCGTCACTTTGACAGACGGTCTGTTGGCCGAATTGTCGAATACAGTTCCCGGCTGGCCGGCCGACAGGACCGGCTTGCCACTCGGTTTGGAGAGCTAGCAGATGTCGTGCGCGAGGCATCGTATTGGGCTGGAGAGGCGGGCCGTGAGATTGTCAATGCCGCGGATGTCGACAGCGCCATTAGGGAGCGCGTCTTGCGCGCCAACTTGCCAGAAGAACAGCTTCGTCGGCTAGTTCGTGATGGCATGTTGTTCATTGATACCAGCGGCATGGTGGTCGGGCAACTGAATGGCCTCGCTGTGATCCAAATTGGGGATCACTCCTTTGGGCAGCCCTCAAGGGTGACCGCACGGACCTACATGGGCGACGACGGGGTGGTGAGCATCGAGCGAGAGGTCAAGCTGGCTGGGCCGATTCATGACCGAGGAGTGCTGACTCTGATTGGTTATCTGGGCGGCCGGTATGCCCAGAGCCATCCACTGTCTCTCTCCGCCACGCTGGCGTTCGAGCAGAATTACACCGGAGTAGACGGGGACAGCGCCTCTTCGACGGAACTGTACGCACTCCTCTCAAGCTTGTCCGATTTGCCCATCCATCAAGGGATTGCCGTCACTGGTTCGGTCGACCAATGGGGTAATATCCAACCGATCGGCGGGGCGACGGAAAAGATAGAAGGGTTTTTTGACGTCTGCGCAGCCCGAGGGCTGACGGGAGACCAGGGGGTCATCATGCCTGCAGCCAACAAGCGCGATCTGGTGCTGCGCGACGATGTGGTGCAAGCCGTGGCATCTGGCCAGTTCCACGTGTGGGCGGTGGAGACGATCGATGAGGGGTTGGAGTTGCTCACTGGGGTGCCAGCCGGCGAACCGACGCCGGATGGCGTCCAGCTGGATGCAGAAGGCAGCGTCCACGGGGCGGTGCAGGCCCGTCTGCGCCAGTTGGCGGTTGAATTGGAGTCCTTTGCCAGGGAGCGGTGCGAGACGCAAGATTGACGCAGCGCCGCTCCAACCTGGCGGCTGTTGTGACTGATTTCCCTCATGGACCGGAATGGTGGCCCCGGTCGCACAGCCGGATCACCCCTATTCTCCCATCTCTGTTGCCACCGATCATGTAATCAGCGTCAGCATCGCCACCGCACCAGGGCCGGCAAAGCCACTGGGCAGTTCGTGGGGGGGAGGTGAAGCCCTGATCAGACCGCCTGGCTGGTGCGAAAATCCGCGCCCGCGTCCCTGGAAGCGATGACCCTGGTGGCGAAGCGAGCCCTCAAGCGGCCATTTGGATTGCAGCCAGCAGCGCCAAGAGCACAACGATCCCCAGACATCCCAAGGTCAGAACACGGGTCGTCATCTTCAATACCCACCTGAGGATGCCAAGCCCGGCAAACAGTATCACAGCGAGGACGAGAATCCGTACCATCTCGGCCGATGTAAGGTTCCAACTCTCCACCAGACACCTCTCTCCTTCGAAAACAAGGACATAAACTCCCCGACCCGTGGGTTCAGTGGCCGGATTCTACCCCATTCGGAAAAAAGCCGCCAGAAAATCGAGTGTCAGACACAAACTCG
>WSZX01000065.1 GCA_013139935.1 Ardenticatenales bacterium | reverse complement strand
CGTAGAACCGACATAGAGAGATCCTTTTCTCGCATAGCCCAAGAACGATGGATAAGGGAGGTAGATACAATGCCACCAGGAACGTTACGCAACAGACAAGACTGCAATGACTTTATCCGCGGTTGCCTTTTCATGGGCACCGGTGGTGGAGGCGGTGTCGAATGGGGCACAGAGATGCTCATCGCTGCCCTTGATGAGGGACTGCCCATCGAGTGGGTAGACATCTCAGAGATTCCAGACGACGCCTGGACCTGCACTCCCTATGACATGGGCTCCATTGCCCCTCTATCGCCGGAGAGGCAAGCCCAGATCGATCACCTAGGACTGGTGGACAAACTGGGCCACCGCGCCATGGAGACCGCGGTACAGGAGCTGGGTAAATACGCTGGTGTGGAGATTGGAGCTATTGTACCGGCCGAACTTGGTGCGGGGAACACCCCAGCTCCGTTGATCACCGGGGTGCGTCTGGGAATCCCTGTGGTGGACGGTGATTACTCTGGCCGGGCCATCCCCGAGGAGATGCAGGGTACGCCCTATCTCTACAATAAGGACAGCTTTCCACTGGCCAGCGTTGATAGGTGGGGTAACGTTATCATCCTCAAGCAGGCGTGTAGTCCCCACATGTTGGAGCGCATCGGCAAGATGATGGCCGTGGCTGCCTTCGGTACGTGTAAGATTGCCGCTACGCTGCTCAGTGGGCGTGAGATGAAAGAAATCCTCGTTCCCGGCACCCTCACCAAATGCCTAAGCCTGGAGCGTGCCATCCGTCAGGCTCGAGAGCAAGGCCACGATCCTATCCAAGCTGCTATTGAACACACTGGGGGCTGGCTACTCTTCAAGGGAGAGGTGACCAGCAAGGATTGGGAAGATCGGGATGGCTATATGTTTGGCACTACCCATATCAAAGGTACAGGAGACTATGCCGGTCACACTCTAGATGTCTGGTTCAAGAACGAGAACCACGTCTCCTGGCTGGATGGAGAGCCTTATGTTTGCAGCCCAGATATCGTAACCATCGTGGATCAGGAGACGGGTGAGGGATTCACCAACACGGTTATTGACGCTGGTCACCAGGTGGCTGTGATGGGCATCAAGGGATTAGAAGCCTTTCGTTCTGAGCGGGGGCTGGCCGCTGCTGGTCCGCGCTACTTTGGGTTCGATATTGACTATGTGCCCATTGAGAAGCTGATGAGAGCGCGATAAGGCTTTTGAATGGGGATGCCTAGAATAGAGTAGATTATGCCACGCCGAGTATTATCCACTATACAAGATTGTGCGGACCTCATCCATGGCTGTCTATTCGTGGCAACGGGAGGGGGAGGCTCAGGAGAGGAGGGCAGGGAGATCTTCACCGCTGCCCTGGAGGAAGGGCTCAAGATAGAGTGGGTGGACGTGGATGATATCTCCGACGACACCTGGACGGTTAGCCCTTATGCGATGGGCTCCATCGCTCCCCCTTCACCGGAGACACAAGCGGCGATCGCCCGGCCGGTGATCTGGTGTGTCCACCAGAGGGTACGACACGCACTGGATTATACAGGAGAATGCGGACGTCGCCACGCATCCCTCCTGTTGTTGACCCCGCCGATACCTGCGCGTGGTCGAGAGGGCCGATTTCGTCTTCCTGTTGAGCCGCACGGGCTTGACCTGGGGCAACCTTTCCTCCCACATGAGCAGACTGGAAGACGCGGGATATATTGAGGTAAAGAAGGAGATCAAAGACAAGCGGCCCCACACCATGCTTTCGCTCACAGAGAAGGGAAGGGTCGCATTCGAGGCCTACCGACAGAACCTGTTGCAGTTGCTTGGCGACCGCCAAGGCGAGCAGCAAAACTCGGATATCTGAAGGGCAGGCGAGGGGGTTGAAAAAGAGACTGCGGCGACGGGAGAGATGGGGCCGGCGCCTTTTGCGCCCCGACCCCACCCGCCCCAGGGGAACTGCATAGGGGACCGCGCCTCGCCTGTTCGTCTAAGCTCTCGGTTTTGATGCTTGACGGCCGGGCAGACTGGCCCTATAATACATATCGATTCTTGCATATTCCAACTATTGCACGTATTCGGATGGCCGCAGACGGTTTCGAACTACAGGCGCAGCTCTTTCGGGCGCTCTCGCATCCGGTTCGGTTGCAGATACTGAACGTCCTGGCGCGCACAGAGGCCTGTGTCTGCCATCTGAATGCCGCCCTCAACCGGCCGCAGCCTTACGTGTCGCAACAGTTGGCAACCCTGCGGGAAGCCGGGCTCGTGAGCGACCGCCGCGAGGGAACGCTGATCTACTATCGCCTCGCTGACGGCCGCATAGCCGGCTGGCTCGAGCGCGGTAGAGAGTTGGTCAAGAACGGGGACGGGAATCCCATCCCCTTCCCCCCCGCCCCGCCGGAGGTGGTGCCCCATTGTCCCTGCCCCCACTGCCAGCGGTAGAGGAGAGTGTCGAAAAACAGACAAGATGCCGTTCCCTCTGCAGTTCCGCATCGTACAAGGGAAACTGGTAGCCTCCCTCGCCCGGCGAGCGCCTCTTTTTCCACACCCTCGTGGAGCGCTGTTATTTTGATGGTGAATAGGCGATAATCTGCATCCAGGATCGACCAGAGACTGACACCGCCGGCGACGCGAACGTCGGGCAAGAGGATGGAATATGATCGTATGGGAGTATCTGATGACCATGCTGCAGTCGGGAGCGAGCAGCCTGGCATCCTATCTGGCGGCTCACGTCTTGCTCTGCCTGGTGCCGGCCTTTTTCATCGCCGGAGCGATGACGGCGCTGATCCCCAAAGAAGCCATCACCCGCTACCTGGGCAAGGAGGCGGCCAAATGGGTATCCTATCCGATGGCGGCCGTGGGCGGCTTTGTCCTGGCGGTCTGTTCCTGCACCATCCTGCCCCTCTTTGCCGGCATCTACAGAAAGGGGGCCGGGCTGGGGCCGGCCATCACCTTTCTCTTTGT
>WSZX01000057.1 GCA_013139935.1 Ardenticatenales bacterium | reverse complement strand
GGGCATGACAACAAGACGCAGGACCTGGCCGCCGTTGAGCCCCAGTGCGCGAGCCGCGTCAAATTGGCCCACTGAAACAGCCTGGATGCCGGCGCGCACGACCTCGGCAATAAAAGTGCCGGTATAGATCACCAGGCCGCACAACAGAGCCGCGAACTCGGGGGTGAGCCTGAGCCCGCCGGTGAAGTTGAACTCGCCCATGACAGGATAATCTGGGGCCAGCGGGGCATCGCCCACCAGGAACCAACCAGCCAGCGGAAGCGCGATCAGCGCGATCGCCGCCACCAATCCATAGTGGGTATCCTGACCCGTCCGCATCTGGCGGCGCAGCAGAACGCTTCGCGCAACCAGAGCGGCTACGATACCGGCCGCCACAAACCCCATCCACACTCCAAAGGATCCAGTTGCAGTCGGCGCCACAGTGTACAGGCCCCGCTGGCTCAGATAGATCGGTCCAGGCCAGCGGATGCTGTCCGCCACCGACGGAAACTGGTTAAAGACGGCAAAGTACCAGAAGAAAAGCTGCACCAGCAGCGGAATATTGCGGATGATCTCAATGTAAACGCTGGCAATCCTGCTCACCAGCCAATTGGAGGAGAGGCGGGCCAGCGCCGTGAGCGTCCCCAGGATCGTAGCCAGGAAAACGCCCACGATGGAGACCTTGATGGTATTCAACAGCCCCACCATAAAAGCCCGCCCGAAAGAGTCAGCCGGAGTATAGTCAATCATCATCTCCGGCAGGCTGAACCCGGCCGATTGGCCGACAAAGTCATACCCCAAACTCAACCCCCGGACCTCGGCCGCTCGCAACACGTTGCCCACGAAAAAGATGAGGAAGGCGATGACGATGGCGGCCGACACGACCTGAGCCACCCACTGGAGAACCTTCACATCCCGCCACAGGGGAACCCCGCGCCGGGTCAAGAGCGCAGAGAAAGAACGTTGATTCGTTGGCATGTTCTACCCAGCAAGGGCGCAGCCCCGTGCAGACGGGGCTGCGCTCGACGGCTGAACGGAGAAGCAGCTTAGCGGAGAGGCGGCGCGTAGATCAAGCCACCATCGGTCCACAGCTTGTTGGGGCCCCGCGGGAGCTCAAAGGCAGCGCCGTTCGGTCCCATATACCGGTCATACACCTCTCCATAGTTGCCTACTGCGCGGATGATGTTGCCGGCGAATTCATTGCTCAAGCCGAGGTCCTCCTGGCCAAAGGAGCCCTCGACGCCCAACATCCGCTTGATTGCCGGGTCGTCGCTGCCCATCATCTCGTCCAGGTTCGCGGAGGTGATGCCCAGCTCCTCAGCGTTGATCAGGACATAGGCAACGGTCTTGATGATGTCAAGCCACTGATCATCCCCGTGCGAGACGGCCGGCGTCAGCGGTTCCTTGGACATTGTCACGTCCATGATATAGTGATCATCGGGGTTTGCGAACCCTTCGCGCACAGCCGCCAACTGGGACTTGTCGCTGGTAGCCGCGTCGCAGCGGCCGTCCTCATAGGCGTTGTACACCGAGGCCGTATCCTCAAAGGTCACGGCGGTAAAATCCAGCCCGCGCCCGCGAAAGTTGTCCGCCAGGTTGAGCTCGGTGGTGGTGCCGGTGGTTACGCACACCGTCGCCCCATCCAGGTCCTCCAGCGTGGTGGCGCCGGAATCCTTGCGGACTATCATGCCCTGACCATCATAGAAGGTCACGTGGGTGAAGTTGCCCCACTGGGAATCGCGGCTGGAGGTCCAGGTGCAGTTCCGAGCCAGCAGGTCGATCTCCCCGGTCTGCAGCGCCGGGCCACGCTCGGCCGCCGTCAAGGGAACAAACTCGACCGCTTCGGGGTCATTGAAAATGGCTGCCGCCACTGCCCGGCAGAAGTCAATGTCAAACCCCACGTTCCGGCCGGCCGAGTCCAGGTAGCCAAAGCCAAGCAGGTCGGTGCGCGAACCGCAGACCACCTGGCCGCGATCCTTCACCGCGGCCAAGACCTGGCCTCCCGCCACTACGGACTCTTCTTCAGCAGCTCCGCAAGCGGCGAGAACCACCGCCAGCAGGGTCAACATGGCAACCAACAGGGAAAGCTTCTTCATCAGTATCTCCTCCAGGAATCAGAATGGGTCAAGAACAGTCGGCTCAACATAGGTTTTTTTCTCTCTCTGCTACCCTCCTTTCCTCGCGGCACATACCCAGGCTGCCGGCGGTACGGGCAACCCAAAACCAACCTTTCCAGCCTACCCGGCAAGAACGCCGGGCGGGAGCGAAACCAATATAATGAGTCATAATGCGGCAATGCCCGTGGAACCCTCTATCGCTCTGGAGTTGCGAATTCTGGAGTTGAAACTGCATCAACGGGTCTGCCCAACAGAGTTTCAGTCTATCACAATCAAACCGGAGAGTCAACTCGCGCTCCCGCGAAAGGACGCGAGATCGGACACTCGGGTAGGGACCTGTGCCGGCCGGTGCGCAACGGTGATCCGTCCCATCAATTGTTTCCGTTACGATTTCTGATTTTCTGATTCAATTATCGTCCCTGTCTCGGACGCCGCTCATGGGATAGCGGTGAACGGGGGCCACGGTTCGCGGCGCGGCGGGTGGCTGTCTGGCTCTCATTTTAGCACAGAAGTTCTATCCAGGTCAAGCAGCACGAGATGATGGCGGCAGGACACAGTCTGGCACTAGCCTCAGCATGACCCGTGATCTGGCGCATTGGTGGGTGTTTTGGCCCGAAAATGGGCGGAAAACCATGTGTCTGGCCTACAAGACGCTCCGTGGGGGCACCCTGAATGCCCTTGCGTGTACCAGGCCCCCAGTGAATTGCTGCCTGAGGTTCGAACGCGGGTTCGGACACTCGGGTAGGGACTTGTGCCGGCCGGCGCTTTGAGATAGTATCCCGTGCTATGTCGATCTCTGATACTGGCACTCATCTGATGTCTGATCACCAGCAAGGTAGCGACCGCCGGACGGGTGGGACACCGGCCGCTCACGGCGGCGAAGGCTGGTCACCCCGGACCCAATCCCTGGCCCAGGAGCTGGGCACGCTATGGGGTGATTGGGGCGCGGGGTTGGAATGGCGCCCTCTGCAGGCGGTGCTGCTCCACCGGCCGGGTTCCGAAATCGAAGGCTTGGCAGAGCCGAACGCGGCCCAGATGCTGGCGCCGGTGGACCCCAAGTTGATCCGCCGGCAGCACGACGCACTGGCGGCCGCCTATCGGCAGGCGGGCGTGGAGGTGAACTACCTGGAGCCCGAGGGCAACGTTCCGCCCAACACCCTCTTCTGCGCCGATCTCTTTTTCATGACTCGCGAGGGCGCCATTCTGGCCCGTCCGGCTTCTACCGTGCGGGCCGGCGAAGAGCGACACGTCGCCAGGCGGCTGGCGGCACTGGGGGCTCCCCTCCTGCTCTCGGTTCACGGCAGCGGCGTCTTTGAGGGAGCGGACGCCATGTGGATCGACGATAACACCGCGCTGGTGGCGACCGGACTGCGCACCAATGAAACCGGGGCGGACCAGGTGACCTGGGTGCTGCGGAGCATCGGGGCGGACGTCGTTCGTTTAGACCTCCCCTTTGGCGCGATGCACCTGATGGGAACGCTCCGGCTGGCGGGGCCCGGGATAGCCGTAGGGCACCCGGGACGACTGCCGCACCGGGCGGTGAACGCTCTTCGCGAACGAGATTATCGCTTGCTATGGGTCTCGGATCGGGATGAACTGCAGCGCCATGCGCTGAACTTTGTCACCCTGGGCCCGCGCCGGATCCTGATGGCGGCCGGCTGCCCCCACACCCAGGCAATGTACGAGGCCGAGGGGATCGAGTGCCGGACGGTGGAGATCGACGAACTGGTCAAGGGATCAGGGGGAATTGGCTGCCTGACCGGAATCCTCAAGCGCGACATGGGAACAACTGTGAGACCGAGGCGGAACAGCGTTGAGTGACCTGCTGGTGATGCTGGTGACGGTGGCCGTGGCCGGCTTTGTCCACAGCGCGGCCGGTTTTGGCTCGGCCCTGATCTCCATGCCGGTGCTTACCCACTTGTTCCGGATTCAGACCGCCGCCCCGCTGGTGGCGCTGCAGGGCTTGATAACTTCCTCCTCGGTCCTGATTCGCAACCGGCGCGGACTCGACACCAAAGGGGCAGCGAGGCTGATCCTGAGTTCCATGCTGGGAATCCCGCTGGGCGGGTGGGCGCTCGAGCAAGTGGATGAGGGGATTGTGACCGGATTTCTGGCCCTGGTGTTGATCGGCTATGCGATCTATAGCCTGATCATTGCGCCGCGCATCGCGGTCGGAGAGCGCGCCACGGCCGGTCCGGCGAATTCGAAGCAGAGCAACTCCCGGCGCTCGATGGGCGCCTGGGTGGCGGGATTCCTGTCGGGAGTCCTGGCCGGCGCGTACAACACGGGCGGCCCGCCGCTGATCATCTACGGCGCGATCAAAAAGTGGCCCCGGGAACAGTTCAAATCGATCCTGCAGAGCGTATTCCTGGTCAACGGAGCGCTGGTCGTGGTGCGGCATGCGGCCGGCGGGTTGATCACCGGCCCCGTGCTGCGATACTATCTCTACTCTGTACCGCTGCTGCTGGTGGGGGTTTTCCTGGGAACCAGGGTCGACCGGCTCGTGGGCCCGGAGCAGTTCCGCAAGCTGGTGCTGGTGTTGATCCTTCTCCTGGGCGTGTCGCTGCTGGTACTGTAATCGCCCCCAATGCGGGAAAATCCGGCGAGCAGCCGGTGTCATAGGCGCCGGCCAGAGGGATGGAACCGGTCTTCGTGTCTGAGCGTCTATTGAGTGAATGCCTCTCAACCGAAACTCGACGAGGCTCGCAGATACAGAGCAAGGAGGCCAGAATGAAACCCACACGGAAGAGACTCTGGCGGCTAGCGGCCGCTACCGCGGCCGGGGCAGGTCTACTGCTGCTCGCCGTCGTCGCCTGCCAGCCCACGGTGTCCCCGGTCGAGATCCAGCCCAGCGCGACCCAGACGCAAACCGCGCCGGCTGACACCCCATCGCCCGCGGCGCCCGCGGCCACGGCCACTCAGCCACAACCACCCACAGAAGAAGCGACGCCCGAGGCTACCCTCCCGCTCGAGGGTCTCACGCCCATGCCTGCCAGCTCGACCGGCGCGGGCGTCGCTATCCCACCAGCGGCCAAAGCAGCCGTGGCAGCCGCAAAGGCAGACCTGGCGCAAAGGCTGGGCGTGAATGAGGAAGAGATCCTGGTGACGTCGATCGAGGCGGTGGATTGGAGCGATAGCAGCCTGGGCTGTCCCCAGCCGGGCATGATGTACATGCAGGTCATCACCCCGGGCTTTCGGGTGATGTTGCAGGCGCAAGGGCAAGCCTACGAGTACCACACCGATCAGGGGCGAAATGCGGTGCTGTGTGACGGGAAATCCGTGTTCAACCGCCCTACCCTCTCCACCCCTTCAGATTGACCCCGGGAATTGCAATCGACCTGGCAGAAATGGTCCGTCGCCGGTCGCCGACAATGGAGGCAGGCTATTGCCGATCTTGAACGGGCTCGGCGCCCACTTGGCCGGCTATTCCAGGCTTGGCCATATCGTACGCGCCCCCTCAAGCCCGGCCGGCCGATTCGCGGCACTCGCGGCTCAGGCCGGGCAGAAGCGGCCACCCGGAAGACGGGCGAGCTGGGAGAATTCCACAGGCGACCCAGAACCAGGTCGCCGCTATTCTGGGGCAGTAGGATGGGAAGGTACAGCTTTGCCTCCCACGATATCAGATGGACCGTGGCAGTTCAAGTGGGCGCCAGCCTGTAGAACCTGCACACCAGTCGCATCTC
>WSZX01000417.1 GCA_013139935.1 Ardenticatenales bacterium | reverse complement strand
GCTCCAACTGCACGCACGCGCGCCGTCGAGGAATAGCAGTTTGACCTATAGGCCGACCCCCACTACAATGATGCCCATGATCGGATCGGCCGGTTTACCGATGCCGAACCCTGCCTGAAGGATTGTGGGCAATCACGCCAATGTCCGGCACAGGTGCTGCCGGAAGACGATTTCGAGGTGTCCGAATGAAAAGCTATCGTAAGGAACTGTGGTTCGACGTGCCCGAGCGCCGGGGTTTCATCAACATCACTCCACAGGTGGACGAGTGTCTGCGCGAAAGCGGCATCAGTGAGGGGCTGGTGCTCGTCAATGCGATGCACATCACTGCCTCGGTCTACATCAACGATGACGAACGAGGCCTCCTGGCGGATTATGAGGATTGGCTGGAGGAACTGGCGCCGCACGCGCCGACCAGCCGCTATCGTCACAATCGCACCGGCGAGGACAATGGTGACGCCCACCTCAAGCGGCAGATCATGGGTCGAGAGGTCGTGGTCGCAATCACCAACGGCCGCCTGGATTTCGGCCACTGGGAGCAGATCTTTTATGGCGAGTTCGATGGTCGACGGCGCAAGCGGGTCCTGGTCAAGATCATCGGCGAATAATCCGGCCCGCTAGCTATCGGGCCAGTCATTCGTGCTCCTCAAGGATGGGCGTGCGCCCGGCCACAGGCCCGACCTCTTTTCTCCCTGCTCCTTCTCCCCGCCAAAGGGTCCTGCCCTGACAACGCACAATCTCAACTCACGCTCCCAACACCTGCGCCAGATTCTCCGGTGTTAGCAGGGCGGAATCAGCAGCCGGTTCCAGAAAGGGTTGCACATCGGCCGCAACCCGCTCCCAGTCGGCCTCGCGCAAGCGCCGCCGTACGGCTGCGCGCCAGCTCTCCGGGATCAGCGGTGCAGCCGGCCAGCCGGTCTGCGCCAGCGCGTTGTTGAGCAGGGTCAGGTTGGGCGCGGGCCAGTCGGGGTCGCTGAGATACCACAGCAGGTCGTAAAGATCGCGACCCTTTAGATAGGGCCGCTGCAGGACCGCGTGCAACTTGCCCGCCAACAGCGAAGCCCGGTCGTGATGCTGCAGCTGCAAGATCACGTGGCGTCGGACCACGGTGGTAGTCAGTCCAGCGCCGGCCGGCGGTTGTGTGTCCACCTCGAGCTTGATCGCCAGGGTTTCGCCCCGGTGCGGCGACAGCCCCAGCGTGTGGTACAGCCCCCGGAAGCGGATCCAGGCACTGTGCACCACCTTGCGGTCGTTGACTTGGACCGCCACCGAGTAGTTCTCGGCCGAAAGCGCGGACTCAATTGTGCGCAGATAGGCGCGCAAGTCGTACCGCTCGCGATTCCGTTCCAGCGCCAGGTCCAGATCTTCAGAGTACCGCGGCGCTGCGTACAGGAAGCGCAACGCCGTCCCGCCGTGAAAGGCTAGCGGGATCATCGCGCCACCCCTCTGCAGCCCGCCCAGGATGCGGGCCTGGAGATATTCCCGCACCATGTTGCGGCCGTGGGCCGGAGTGGGGGCATCCCGCACCAGGGTGGCAAGATAATCCTTCATAGTATCTCGTACCCATCGAGCTCGATCCCGGCCAGATCGGCGACCCGGCAAGCGGCGCGTCGCAGTTTCGGCTTTCCGCTCTGATCAGCCAGCCGGGTCAGCGCGTCCAGGTCCAGCCGCTCCAGGGCCTGCAGGCGCAATTCAGCCAGATACGTCGGCTCGTCGCCGCCCGGCTCCAGATAGACAAGGTCCAGCAATGCCTTTTCCGGCGTGGCCACAAAAGCCCGCTGGTCGCCGCCCAACGCCAGACGCTGATAGCTGCGCAACCAGGAGGTCTTGACGTGACGGAAACCAAAGTCACCCAGCGGCGTCTCCCAGCGACCCGGCCGCGCAGTGGTCACGCTGGTAACCACGGGTGTGTATTCGGGAATCAACCCATGGTGTGCCAGGGCGGATTGCAGACTGACGTAAGAGCCGCGCACCAGCACGTTGGCCACGACAAAAGGATGCGGCTTGACCTTCTGGAAAGGCGGCGCCAGCGCATACACCCCCCGCCGGAGCTGGTAAAGCCGCCCGGCATCCACCCAGCGCGAAAGCTGACGCCGGACATTGGCCGGGTTCACGTCACCCGCTAACAGCAGGCCGGTCTCAAAGACCGGCTCGCTGCCGACGATTTCCAAGAATCTGCTGAATTCCATACTGATATTATGCCACTAATGGCAAGTTATTGCAACGCTTTTCCTAGCAGGAGTGAGGCCCGGTATCACCTTTGCCCAGCTCAGATCATCTGCCGACAGGATCACAATAAACACCGCTCGATTCGGTGCAGCCTTTGCGGGCAGGCCCTCTCGATCACCATTGGCTCTCCCAATACCGATGTCACCGTTTCAACTTCTTTTTCACGGTAGAGAATACGATAGAGCACAGCCAGATTGATGTCGTAATTATGAGAACGCTCTCTGCAATGGTTTTTTCGTTTCCGGTCGTCCAATTACTTTTCATACGTCTCTCTGTCACAAACGCTGCCTCGAAATACCCGGCCGGCAATTCCTTCTGCGTGGTAATCGTTCCCTTCCTGGCAGCGGCAACCGCGTAATTCAATGCGTCCACCGGTGGAACCCAGAGATCAGGATAGTACCCTCTCTCTTCTCTCCACTCTAGATCCACCATGGCGTTCAGCTTGATAGGCAGAGTAACCCGCAGATTAGAGTGGGGGAGTTGATGGGTGCTCACTTGCCCAAATGTCACCGCGCCCCCGCTGTTCTCCCCCACGACGACCACATTCTCTACCTGCCGGAACACAAAGCTGAGAAGCCCTTCTCCGGCCGAATACACACCTCGATCGGCTATGA
>WSZX01000219.1 GCA_013139935.1 Ardenticatenales bacterium | reverse complement strand
GTGAGAATGCCGATGGCTCCCTCGGCGTGATTGGTCAGTTCCCGGCCGGTCAGTTCGTCCATAAGTGGCCCCAATTCGCGGCCGGCCAACACGGCTGCGCCGACGGCCGGCGGCAGGGGCAGCCGGGCTGCGCTGCCCACGCCTTCTCGGCCGGATTGGTCCACTGCTACTACCCAGCCGGTGAGAAAGAGTTGGCCGTCCACCGGCTGGACACCGCCTTCCAGCCCCAGGCCCATGTTGGCATCCAGCGCCGCCACTGCGGCACGGGCTCGTCCCCGGGCTCCGGCGATACACTCGGCGTCATTCATTGGCATTGCGCTCACGCCGCTGGGGACCGCTATCCCCCGAACCTCGGCCGCAGGCCAGGTTCGGGCAATGGTTGTGCGGACGGCCGCCAGCTTGACCGGATTCCTTGAACCGACTGCGATGATCATGTCTCTACCAGGAATTCCCCTTTCTCGCTCTCGTGGCCGCCGAGATCGGCGCCCCCCCTATGCTGGTTTCCCGTCTGCGGCGCAGAAATGCAGCGGGAACCGCGTCTTGGCTGTTCTCCGATCTTCTTCCAATGTGCTGGCGATATGCCTTCCAAAGGACTGCCTCGATGCCGGAGCGCGGTCAACGCCGGGCGGCCGCCTCCCGGCCTTCCCAGAAGGCTTGCCGGTTCAGTTCCACATGCCTGGGCGGGATGCGCCGTTGAATGACGTCAAGCCAGACGTCCGGGTCGATCTCCAAATGGGTGGACAGGACGCCCAGCACGATCGTGTTCACCAGCCGGATGTTTCCCAGCCGTTGAGCCATCTCGAGGGCGTCCACCAGAGCGACCCGGTCTGTTCGCGATCGGAGGGTTGCCTCTATCTCTGCCTGACTGGGGTATGCAAAGCCGCCGCTGCTGACCGACATGGGGATTAGCTTCTGCGTATTGGCCACCGCGACGCCGCCGGGCTTGAGCGCGCCGATGGAGCGGGCCGCCTCCAGAATCTCGAAACTCACCAGATAGTCAATGGTCCCTGTTTCCGCCATTGGCGAACCGACGCGCTCGCCCCAGCGAACGTGGCTTTCCACCACGCCCCCCCGCTGGGAAAAGCCGTGGATCTCTGACTTTTTCGCATCAAAGCCGGCCGCAAGCCCCACCTGGGCCGTGATGTCAGAGGCGGTGAGTATCCCCTGGCCGCCAACTCCGACGAACAGAAAGTTGGTTCCGGGCCGTTCTGTGGGATGGGTGCTGGTCATGGCGTATCTCCGGACAGTACATAGTACTTGTTCAAAAACGACTTGGCGTTTTGTGGCCGTTCTACTCGTGATTCACCATTGAAAACGGGAGGCTATTCCTTAACAAGTGCAAAGATCGCATCAAGAGGGCAGACCTGCAGGCAGACCTCGCAGCCGGTGCAGAGCAGAGGGTCAATCTCTGCCTTGGGTCGTTGTGTCTTTTTGTCTAGCTCCGTGCTCTTGAGTATGGCCGGGCAGCCGACCCGAAAGCAGAGGGTGCAACCATTGCAGGTGTCCAGGTCCACCATCACAGCTGTGCTCCGCTGCCATCCCTCGTTCATCACACATTCACCGTCGACAATCACCACGGCCGGTCCTTCCTGGTATGCCACCGCCTCCCTGATCGCGCCGTCCACCTCTTGAACGTTCATTGCGTCGACTTTCCAGACCGCCTTGACGCCCATCCCTTTGACCACTGCCTCGATTTCAATCTGCTGAGCCTCTTTGCCGGGCTGGGCGGCGATACCGCTGCCGGGATTCCCCTGCCCGCCGGTCATGCCGGTTGTGTGGTTGTCCAAGATGGCCGTGGTGGTGGCGACCCGGTTATAGACGCTGTTGGCCAGCGCCGGGAGCCCGGTGTGGAAGAAGGTGCTGTCACCGATAACGGCGATCGATTTCTGTTCATTGCCGGCCTGGCGGATGCCGTGCGCTACGCCGATGCTGGCTCCCATACTGATGCAGGTATCGATGGCATTAAAGGGCGGCAGTACGCCGATGGTATAGCAGCCAATGTCGCCCGGCACCAGCAGTTTCTGCTTCTTGGCGCTGTAGAACATGGCTCGATGCGGGCAGCCGGGGCAGAGGGCTGGAATGCGGGGGGGAGCCTTGATGGGTTTGACTTGTGCAGGTTGGGAGGGCTTGGCGACCGGCAGCCCTGCTTCCAGCGCGGCCGAGCGCACCCGCTCCAGGGTGAACTCGCCTGTCATGGGAAAGAACTCTTTCCCGATCACCTCGATTCCCATCGCCCGGATCTGCTCTTCCCAAAAGGGGTCCAACTCCTCTGCCACGACGACCGTCTCGACCTGGGCGCAAAAGTCGCGAATCAACTGCTTGGGGATCGGGTAGCTCATCCCCAGCTTGAGGAATGAATAGCCGGCAAAGACCTCCACGGCGTGCTGAAAGGCAGCCCCGCCGGTGATAACGCCAATCCTCGTGTCACCCCACTGAATCCGATTGAGCGGGCAGGTCTCGGCGTACGCTTCCAGCTTGCGCATCCGCTCTTCCACCGCCGGGTGGAGTTTGCGGGCGTGGGCCGGGATCACCACGTAGGATTCCGGGCGGCGCTCAAACTCTGGCAGCGGACCCGGCAACTCGCGCGGTTCTGGTACCCGCACTTCCACGGCCGATTTGCTGTGCGAAACGCGGGTCGTGGGGCGCAGCATCACGATGGTGCAGAACTTTTCGCTCAGTTCAAAGGCAAACTCGGTGAAATCCTTGGCCTCTTGCGAGTCAGACGGGTCCAGGCAGGGGAACTTGCCAAACCTGGCGTATTGGCGGTTATCTTGCTCGTTCTGACTGCTCCAGGTGCCGGGATCATCCGCGCTAACCAGCACCAGCCCTCCGTGAATGCCCGTATAGCTAACCGACATAAGACTATCGGCCGCCACGTTGACCCCGACGTGCTTCATGACAGCCATGGCGCGCACCCCGGCAAAACTGGCTCCGATGGCGGTATCCAGCGCGATCTTTTCGTTAGAAGCCCACTCGGCCGTCAGGCCGCTGTAGGTGCTCAGGTTCTCTAGAATCTCAGTGGATGGGGTTCCTGGGTAGGCGGCAGCGTATCTCACACCTGCCTCCCACGCCCCCAGGGCAATCGCTTCGTTGCCGGACAGCAATCGTTTCATCGCTTCTCTCCATGGAACAGGTGCCTATCGGGCAGTCTTGACCCTCAGCACTTGATCAAAAACAACTTGGCGGTTTTGTGACCGCTCCACCCGTGGATCACCGTTGAAAACGGGAAGTTATGCCTTGACAAGTGCTCAGCGACGCAGTCAGCGCGCGATCGCTGAGTTCTGATGGAACCATGCAGAACCCGAAACGAACCGCGTGTTCTCCGTCCCTTCGGAGCCAGGCTGGGCGGTTGGCTGAATTCTATTGGAAAATGATTCCTGGACAACAGTGGCAAAAATCTGCAATCCGCTGGGATGAATGTAACGGCGTGGGGGTGTCGACCAACAGGTCGACCACCGGCAAATGCCACCCGCAGGTGGTCGTCGTACAGGTTCGCACTCGCTCCGGGCGCGGCGTGCACTCGGTCGCCCGTCAACTCTCGGACAGCGTGGCAGCGTCGGCTTCCTTGTACTCGTCGTAGACGTGATCAAGACTTATCTTGAGCTGCTTTTGCAGCCACTCCATGGGCACGTCGTCGTGCGGGAATCTGTCGA
>WSZX01000402.1 GCA_013139935.1 Ardenticatenales bacterium | reverse complement strand
ACGTTCTCTGTCAAAGAAGTCATATTCATACCTGCTTTATGTTAGTCTTGGCTTATCGTGGAAGCCGCATAACTATCAAGTATACGGAATCCGTCTTTTTCCCCATCTTCGGTATCTTGGGCGGGTTCTACCTAGCCCACTCCAGGGGTTGCACTTACGTACAATTCCCATATAATGACCCCACATAGACCCTTTTGTGGAATGTGTGACCTTGCTAAAAGAGTATAACGCAAAGCCCCGAAAATTCCAAACCCTGTTGGAGGAGAAGCAATGAAAACCACCGGCAAAAAACTGCTCGATCGGGTACGTGACGCGATCCGGGTCAAACACTACTCCATCCGTACCGAAGAGGCCTATGTGAACTGGATCAAGCGCTATGTCTTCTTTCACAACAAACGACACCCCAGAGAAATGGGCGTGGCGGAAATCAAAGCCTTTCTGACCCACCTGGCTGTGAAGGAGAACGTCGCGGCTTCTACACAAAACCAGGCCCTCAGCGCCTTGTTGTTCCTCTACCGTGAGGTGCTCCACAAAGACCTGGACGGCCACATCGATGCCCTGCGCGCCAAAAAACCGAAACGATTACCGGCCGTCCTCACCAAAGAGGAGGTGCATCATGTCCTCGGCCATCTGTCGGGCGACCACCTGCTGATGGCCAAACTGCTCTATGGCTCCGGCCTGCGGCTGATGGAGTGTGTGCGACTGCGGGTCAAGGACATTGATTTCGCCCAACGTCAGATCATTGTGCGCGACGGCAAGGGGGCGCAGGACCGGGTGACGATGCTGCCCGAAAGCCTCGTCGCGCTGCTCCAGGACCATCTGCGGTCCGTCGAGCGCCTGCACCAAGAGGACCTGACCAGAGGCTTCGGGGCCGTCTACCTGCCCTACGCACTGGAGCGCATGTACCCCAACGCCAACCGGGAGTGGATCTGGCAATACGTCTTCCCCTCGCGGCGGCTGTCGGTGGACCCCCGCAGCGGCGTCGTGCGCCGCCACCACCTGCACGAGAGCAGCCTGCAAAAGGCCATGCGAGCAGCGGCCCGGGCCGCGGAAATTCCCAAGAAGGTGAGTTGCCACACCTTCCGCCACTCCTTCGCCACCCACCTCCTGGAAGCTCACTACGATATTCGCACCGTCCAGGAACTCCTCGGTCACAAGAACGTCAAGACTACCATGATCTACACCCACGTCCTCAGCCGAGGGGGGCTGGCGGTGCGCAGCCCGCTGGACTAGAGCGTGCCGGTTTGCTCACTATCCGGGATAAAGGCCGCCACCGTTGGTCAGACACAAGTCAATCCGATTCAACTGCTCCGCGCCACCCCGGTCCAGAATGATGCGGCTCTCGTCGCCGGTGGTGGTCTGACAGACGCTCCGCACTTTTGGTCTCGGTTTCATTGTCCCAACTCGTTTTCTCTCGTCTCTTTGGCGTCGTTGAACGACGCCAGCCATCCTTCCAGCCAGGCGATCACCTCGCCGAAACTGGCGGCCGGTACGCGCCGGTAGGTGGTCACGTTATAGCGCCGGTGCAACTCGCTCCATACGCTTTGGTAAAAGTTACCGCTTCTGGGGTCTTGTTCAGTCAGGGTGTGGGCGATTTTCTTGACCGTTTCTTGAAGGTAGCCCTCTCTCCCTGTCGATCCTTCAGGTCGAGGGTCGACTCGTACTCTAGCACCTCGTACAGCCCTGCGGTTCCTGAGGCTTGTAGCATCTGGCGGCCGACCTTCTCAAGTATCCTGTGGTCGATAAGGGGTCCAGGATGCCTACCGCTCGAGGTCTCCTCTTACAACGTCTTGTTTGCGCTCACGGCCGCGGTTCTGATTGTGGCGCACGTGTTGAGCCGGCGTCTGCCCCCGGCCCGCCAGGCCAAGAAGATGCTGCCGGCCGATCCGGGTGATCAGTTGGAGTTTCCGCCCAAGAGGATTTGACCGGGGTTCCAGTTCAAGGGCCCGGCCGCCCCTGAACTCGAAAATTGCGGCGGTATACTGCAGGGCGTAGCCTGGTGGCGGACCGTTGGTTACGGCCTCGGAAGCGTGGCTGCCTGGCCGGCCGCGGGTGGGACATCAAGCCCCCCGGCCGCAGGTGACTGGCGGCAGGTTGCTCAGCACGCGAACTGGCCGAGCTTGTTTCGATTGGCGGTCTTGGCCCGAGCCAGGCCGCTAATGCGGTGGAAGCTGGGGCAGCAGGCGATAGTGGGCTGCCACGGTCCTCAGCAAAGCCGAAGGATACCCGGCGGCCTGACCCATACCGCGACCGGACCGCCTCCGGCGACCGGCTGGCAGACGACAGCTTTCAGGACACACCACGCGCGGGTTAGGCGGACGCCGACGATGAAAGCTACCCCGACTTGATTGCTACTCAGCTTCCCCACTGGGAACGCCCCGCAGCCAGAGGGTGAAAGCACTGCCCTCACCCTCCTTGCTCTCCACCGTCACTCGTCCACCGTGCGCTCGCAGGGTTTCCTGGGCAATGCTCAACCCCAATCCTGTACCCGGTACGTGCCCCGATTCAGCCAGCTTCCCTCGGTAAAAGCGGTCAAAGACTCTCTCCTGCTCTTCCCGCGATATACCAGGGCCAGTATCCCGCACGACGATTGTGATCCAGTGCTCCCCCCCCTCTTTGACAACTCCCGCTTCCACTGCCACCTGCCCGCCGGCGCCGGTAAAGGTGACAGCTATCAGCCACACAAGCCCCACCAGCACTAATGGCGCCGAGTACAGAAAGCCAACGACATCAAACACACCGGCGGTACGGTTTGGCCCGCTCATGGTTTCCAGCTCGGGCCAGAACCTCCCTGCAAAGGCTAGCAGTCGCTCTTCCATGCTTTTCTCCCCTCCCGACCTATGCCACAATGCGCGCTTCCCGCGCGGTCCTCTCCCTCAAGACGACGCCGCGCAAGGAGGCCTGGGCGGCCGGCGCCAGCACCAACCCTAACACATCCGTGTCCAATCGATCCTTTTTGATGAATCCACTCGCTCAGCAGCGCGGTCTCACTTGCACCTGGCGCACACTCGCAGCTGCGGTGACACATGTGCCTGCGCACAGTGCAGGTGCAAGTGCAGGTGAGTGCGGGTGTGCCAAAGCCGGCCGGGGCAGAGATGAGGGTCAGTTTGCGGCCCGAACGGGTGCCCTCGTTCAACTGCTCGATCAGACGGGGACGCGGCACCAAGTTCGGTCGGAGGGGGGGGATATAGAGTTTGGTGGTCAGGAGGGGCGTGGTCATGGGCGCTACCCTCGGGATCGGCGGTCCGAACTACATCGTCGGACCTCGCTCCGTGACGTTATAGCAGCAAGGAAATAATACGGCCATCAGCGCCAGATGGCGTCAAGTTCGCCAAACTGCTAACTTTTCCCCCGGCGCCAGAATCATGATGTCACGTGCGGGTCTGCGCAGCGTCCTCGGAGTGCAGCGCAAGACGATCGGCTCCCCGCGGTTCCGCGGGACTGCCCAGCACAGGCTGGACTGTGTAGCCCGCCTCTCCCGATAACTCTAACCTTTGTCCAAATCCAGGTTTTCGCGCCGCGCACCTCATGCCGCCTGCACACGGGGTTAGCTGGCAACAGCCAATACCGACTTGGCCACTATCCCACACCAAGCGCAGCCAGAATTCGGATGATCAGATTAAGGGGGTAATTGCCTATCCAATGATAAACCATTGCCAAAGGCAAACTGCCCAATAGCCCGGCCGCGAAGGCAAAACCCAGCCCCCAACCAATAGTCTGGAAACTGCCAACGCTGATAGACTCACTTTAGCGTGACGAGCACCCCATTGGTTACCGAGTCCCACCTGCCGAAGGAGCCCCGCATACGCGGCAACAGAAATCCACGGTAATTGGTCTCAACCTGCGTCTTGACCGACCTCAGTGCAGTTGACGGAAATCAGAGGCAAGCCCAGAGAATAGAGACGGCGCAGCAAACCCTGCAAAGCAGCTTGGTCGAGGGTGCCTGTCAGGGTGGTGACTGGTGGACCACCTCCCTCGCTCTCGGCCGAAATCGTCACCATCCCGGCCCACTCTGACCAACTCTCGTCCAGGTGTCCCGGCACTTTGATCTGGTAGGTTGCCGGCCGATCTAGGGTGAGCTTCTGTCTGTCTTTTTTCATCCTTTTTGATTTCCTCTTTCACCTGCAGCATATCCGCAAGATGGTATTAGTGTCATACCCCGAACGTGTAATTCAGGGGGTTAATTGTGGGCTTGAGCTTTGAGGGATGGGCCAGAGGGCAATAAAAAGCGGGCTGCTATCCGCTAGGCCGCAAGATGGTGTTGGCTTTGTTTGCTGCCAATGCCGGCTTTGGGCATCCAAGCGAACTATTATCGTTTGAGATTGGCAGTGGAACAGTGCGATAGCGATTATCCGTGTCAAGCTTGGCACCAGTGTTTTTCTGGCATTACTGCGGTGTTTTTTACTGGTGTTCCGTATTCTGATAAGCGCTGTAAAGTGCCCACCCCGCAACAGCATCCTCGGGTAAGGCAATCTCCCCAATGGTGAAAGTACGTCGGGTGCAGCGCTTTGTCAGGTTTTGTTATTATGTTTCACAGTTATTACTACATTTCCCTTTTTGTGTCCTTTTTCGACATACCTGTGAGCCTCGGCAGTTTGTTCCAACGGATAGCGTCTATCAATGACCGATTTTATCTTTCCCGCCTCAATAACCTCTTTGAGGAAAATCAAATCCTCAGTCTTTGGGTATGCTGCCCCGAATATCACTTTCTTGCTGCTTGTCATTGAAGCCCATCGCGCTCGAACCATCTGTGACAGCCCAGGGTTAGCTATAAGATAGCGTCCGTTTTGCTT
>WSZX01000524.1 GCA_013139935.1 Ardenticatenales bacterium | reverse complement strand
CAATACCCATCAATCGCGCAACCCGAGGGTTCCAGAGTATCCCAATCAAGTCATGTCCTGTGACGGGATCGAAAAAACCCCTCGCGCACCGGTTCCTCCTCATCCGGAGGGTGTTGAAAAAGGGTCTGCGGCGCCGGAAGAGAGATGCCAGCTTTCCTTTTGCAGCAGCGGAACTTTAGAGAGGACGGAGCCTCGCTTGTATATCTACACTCTCATCCGTAGGCTGGACAGAACAGGAGACTTGACCTAGAATAGTGTCGCTGTGGGCAAACTGTTCCAGCGACTCTACTGCACGCGCCAGGCAAAGCGCGGTCAGCACCCTGACCACGCTTTGCACGAGGATATGACCATGACCGTGATGCTGGACCGGCTTCAGACTCTGCTTATCGGTGCATCTCGAACCTTTGCCCTCAACATCCCCATGCTGCCGTCCCCGCTGGTGGAGGCGGTCACATTGGGCTATTTGCTGTTTCGAAACGCAGACACCATTGAAGACGCCTATCTGTGGCCCAGAGAGCGCCGCATCGAAGAGCTGGAAAAGTTGATCGCGGTTGTCAACCGGCCCAATGACCCTGCCCTGGCTCGCAGCTTTGCGGCTCATTATGACCATGAAGAGCAGGTTCAGGATCCCAGTCACATCCAGGTCTTGCGCCAGACTCCCTTCATCATGGACCAACTGAGGGAACTGCCGGCCGAATACATTCAGGTGATCTCTGAGCATCTGACCCGGACGGCGCGTGGAATGCAGTCCTGGATCGGCCGTTATGACAAGCACAACAGTCTCTCGCTGCTTCGGCTGCGAGAGTTGGATGACTATTGCTACACCGTGGCCGGCATCGTGGGCGAGATGCTCACCACACTGTTCGCACTATACTCCCCGCATATCCAGGAAGGACAGTTGCTCTATCTGCGCACTCTGGAGATCGGATACGCTGCCGGCCTGCAACTGACGAACATCATCAAGGATTCGTTCCGAGACCACACCGAAGGGCGGCACTACATCCCCAGGCAGTACCTGCCGCTGGGGCCGAACGACGCATCGGACAAGATCATACCGATATTTGTCTATGCGTACCGCCACCTGATTCAGGGACTGGACTATGTCCTGGGCGTACCAGCCGAAGAAATCGGTATCCGCAAGTTTTGCCTGGTACCGATCGTGCTGGCCGGCGCCACACTGGATCGACTCCTGCAACACCGGTCGGAGCTCTATTCCGGAGACGACGTCAAGATCAACCGGGCCAGAGTGTTTGAGTTGCTCAACCGGGTAGACGAGGTCATTTCCAACGACCAACACATCCAGCGACTGTGGGAACATGTGACGAGCCCGCTTGTGGCAGCCAGCCGGCGGTTCTCAGCAGCCTGAACCGGAATCCGTGGCGTGTTCCTCACTGCAGTTCCTCGATGACCCGTCCTTGGTCTGAAACCCGCCCCGGGCTCTGATTTTCTGAGCCGGGGAAACCGACCAGCGACGGCTGTCCTCGCGGCCGCCCTCAGCGTGGCGCGGTCGCGCCTAGACGTCCCTGTGCTTCCACCGGCCGCGTTGGAACCAATAGACGAATAGGAGGCCGTTTGCTACGTTGGCGATGGCCCGGCCGCACCACACGCCGGTCGCTCCCAGCCCTAGCGAGCGGGAGAGAAGAAAGGCAGCGGGCAGTTCGAGTCCCCACAAGCTGATCAGATTGATCGCCATTGCGGGCACTGTGTTCCCGGCTCCGTCGAAACCTCTGGCCAGGACTATCCCCACGGAGCTGGCGATCATCGAGAAAGCGACGACACGGGTGCATTCAACGCCAATAGCGACGACCTCTGGGGTGGCGTCGAATACGGTGATCAGAGGGCGGGCAAACGTGAAGAGAAAGGCTGCGGCGGCGAACATATAGACGGCCGCGTAGGCACTCACCCACCACGCGCTCCGCTCCGCCCGGTCCGGCCGTAGAGCTCCCAGGTTCTGCCCAACCAGCGTCCCCGCGGCATTTCCCAGCCCAAAGCCGGGTATCAGGGCAATGAGCAACAGCCGGTTGGCGATTCCATATCCCGCTATGGCAAAGGTCCCGTACAGCCCCACGAGTCCCACGACGATCAGCCGGGATGACGAGCGAAGGGCCATCTGGACTGTGCTGGGCAGGGCGATTCCGATGATGCGCGCCATCAGCGGAAAATCGGGCCGGAGGTCATTCAGCCTGATGCCGATTAGCGCCCGGCCGCGGAGGAGCACCACTGCCTGCAAGGTGAGGCCCGCGCCGAATCCCAGGACAGTGGCCCAGGCGGATCCGGCCACGCCCAGCGACGGAATCGGACCCAACCCAAATACAAGCACCGGCTCCAGCACGACGGTGGTCGCGGTGGAGAGGATCAAGACTCTCATGGCCAATCGAGCTTCTCCCGCCCCGCGCAACATGGCATTGATGACGAAAACAAGGACAAGAGTGAACATCCCCCCAAGCGACACCCGCAAATGGGCGAGTCCCAGGGCCATGACGGTGCTATCTGCTCCCAGCAGCACCAAGAGTGGACGAGACACCGCCAGGCCCCCACCTGCCAACACCAACGAGACGATCAAGCCCAGGAGAATGGTCTGCCACGCGGCATGCTCGGCCGCCGCTCGATCCCTCGCGCCGATTCGTCGAGCTACCACCGCCATCCCTCCGATGCCAAGTCCGTTTGCCAAGCTGTTCATCACCCACCGGATCGAGACGCTGATGGTCACGGCCGCCAGGGCCGCCGTTCCCAGTTGTCCAATCCAGTACGCGTCTAGCACCTGGGCTATGCTCATGATGCCGGTCTCCAACATCATCGCCGGAGCCAGGTACCAGATAGCCCGGTGCAGACTGCCGCTGGTCAGATCCCGCTTGAGTGCCTGGTTCGTCTCTCTCACCTGGAGATATCCTGATTCGTCCTGTTGAGGTACTTGTACTTGTTCACAAACAACTTGGCCTTCATGTGGACGCGGAGTGCCCCTGATTCCGTGTTCAAAACGGGAAGTGATTTCTTAACAAGTGCTTGGGGGTTGTCCTGATAGTGGCTTGGCTACTCTCTCCGATGTTCCTTCGGTGCCTCACGTCCTGGCTACGCTGCATGGTGGGCGATGCTCTTTTCATCCCGGGGTGAGGCCGGCACGTCGTTTTCGGGCTCCAGTTCCGATATCCACCTGGCACTGGCACCACCGGCTAGTATGTGTGTGCCGGGACAGCCTCGTCGCATCCTCTTTGCGCGCGTAAGGCTACACACCTGCCGTCCTGGCCCGTCCGCAAGGCCAGAGGCGCTGCGGACTATCCAAGATCACGCCAAGAATGAGGATACGGATGATCTCAACGGCAAAGATCGTCCCCCCCACGGCATGCTGGGCCAATCCACGCCCCAGAACGACAGTTGGCGCAACAAGCGTCCGTATTCCTCTTTTCCATCTCCACGGAAGGAGACGGCCGCGCCGCGGCCAGGGATTGCGAAAGTGGAGATCTGGCTCCCATCTCGCCTTATCGTCAGCGCTGCCCGGGACACGTGTGCAGACAGGTGCGACTTGGAGAACGTGGCGACGTC
>WSZX01000127.1 GCA_013139935.1 Ardenticatenales bacterium | reverse complement strand
GTGAGCCTGGAACGGTTTGGCGCTTCCGCCCCGTACCAGACCAACCTGGTGGAATTCGGTTTTACGGCCGAGAACGTGGCTGCCCAGGCGAAAGCGCTGTTGGAGCGATCGATCTGACGATGCCCGGTGTCGCCCTGCACACGGGCGGTCCCAGGGAAGCCAGTGTAGACAGGTCCTACTGATACCGGTTCGCTAGCTGCTCCACCAAACCCAATGCCTGCAGCCGAGCCACGGCCTGCTCGTCCAGTTCCACCAAGGTACCCCCTCGTGTCAGACGGCCGTTCAGCACAGCCTCAATGTCGCCCTGCACACGGTGGGCAATCGTGCGGGCCAACTCGCGCTCCCCTCCGGTCGCCAATTCATCCAACCGATCCAGAAAGCGGCCGGCGACGTCCTCATTCATGCAGCCGGTCGTCCTGGATAGCGCCATCAGCGCATCTACATAGAACAGCGCGGCCGCTGGGCCGTCATCCGTCTCCAGCGCCGCCTCGGCCTGAATCGTGCAGAGCCGCGCTCGTTGGGCCGGGTTTGGATTCTGCTCCAGGAGCGCGCTTGCCTCCTGCGCCACCGGCCGGATGGCGCTCGCGTTCCCCTTGGCCATGTGGAGCGCACAGATGTCCACCAGGGCCCGCAGCGCCCAGGCCCGCTTGTCGTACTTGAGCATCAGGGCCAAGTTGGTCTCGAAATTGGCCAGCGCTCGGTTCCACTGCCGCAGCCGCAGTTGCGCCTGGCCCACTCGCCGGAGAACGACTCCGAGCTCAAACTCACTGTCCAACGACTGAAAGGTGGCGGCCGATCGCTCCAGGTGCAGTAGCGCCGCCTCCCAGTTCCCAGCCTGCGCCTCTGCCTCCGCGAGGCTGCAATGCCCCCACCCTTCCCGGTAGCGGTCGTCCAGCTCTTGCGAAAGGGCCACGCAGCGGCGGGCCGCCAGGCGGCCGTCCGCCACCATGCCGGCGGCCGCGTAGGCCGGCGCCAGATGGCTCAACACATAGGCCTCTCCCGGATCACCGTCGAGTTGGCGGCGCAAGGCCAAACTCTCCTCCAAAGCGGCAACTGACTCTTGATACTGGCAGGAAAAGTGATAGTAGTAACGGCCCAGGTCAATGGCAACGCGGGCACGTAGAGCCGGCTCCAGATCCGGCAAGGCGTACAGCGCCTGGTTGACAGCGTGGGCATGTTCCCAGGCAGAGTTGTCCGCCAGCCGGCTCATCTTTCCATCGTAATACTCTGCCCAGCGCAGGCTCTCCGTCCGCTTGAGCTGCACTTCGTCCAGCGTGCTCAGTAATTCACTGCAAAAGTCATAGTGGCAGAACCGCTTGGCGGCTTCAAAGAGATTGGCCAAGAGTTCAATCCCTTTACTCTCGCGCAGTTGGATCTGGTGATACAGGCTCTCCAACGTCAGCCAGCGCCACTCGTCCGAGTAGAGAGGCCACTCTGCTGCCCGCTGCTGATAAAAGGCGGCCGCATGCCGGTTGAGCTCTTCCCAGCGCTGGGGAGTTTGGTTCTTGAGACGCTGATTCATGGCCTGCCGCACGACGCTGTGGATGGACCAACGGCCATCGTCGCGCACACGGACAAAGGAAAAGCGCCGCATCCGATCCAGCGACGTGGCCACGTCCTGGCGCTCCCAGAGGGAGCGCACCACATCCGCGTCAAAGTTCCGCGGCACAGCACACAGATAGACCAATTCGCGCAGTTCGGCGTCGTCACACACCTGGCTCAGGAAACGGTCGATCAACGTATCCGCGACATTGTGGATGGTGGCTCCCGCCGCCAGCGCCCCGCCATCCAGATCCTGGACAACCGGCGTGTCGGCGAACATCGCGAGCGACCAGGGGAAACGGCCGGTGTGCGCCAGAAGCTCCTCGATCACCGAAGGGGCCGTGATTCCGCGCTGGCGAAGATACTCGCGCGCTTCGGCATCAGTAAACGGCGCCAACTCCAGGGACAAGAGCACCGTGCTCCACTCGCGCCACATGCCCGCGAGCCGGTCCCGGCCGGCAATGGCGATCAGCACGCCACTGCTCAGATCGCTATTGAGAAAGATCTCTCGCAGCCAGGCATCCTGGGCCTTGGAGGCCAGCTCGTAGGTGTCGAAAAAGATCACCGCCCGGCCGGTTCTCTCCACCAGCAAGTTCAGCCCGGCAACAAAGTGGGCAGTCAGCACACGATCGGCGTGTAGATACAGGTCCGCATTGCTGGCCGGGAGATGCTGATAAAGCCAATTCTTGATGCGTTCTTCGCCAATCGTGTCGATCGCTGCGGCGCCCAATCCCAACGGAATCCCTTCCCGCAGGCCGGAGACAATGCCATCCGACAGCGCAGCGGCCGTCTTTTGCAGCCGCCCTTGAACCTGGTTGTAGGTCGCCAGCGCCTTGTCGAAATCGCCGAAATAGCGTCCCTCAAGCTGGGAGCGCAGGGAGCGCAGAATCTCTACCACGCCAAAGTTGACCTGCAGGTCCACCTGCGCCCCAGGAAAGCCGAGTTCCTGAGCGATCCGCCGGTACTGGCCCAGCAGGGAGGATTTGCCTACGCCACCTACGCCGCAAATGTGCAGGAGCGCATACTCTGGTTCCTCTGCCAGCAAGAGTTGACGAAACGTATTGAGCTCCGGCTTGCGGCCGGTAAAGCTCTGGCGTCTCCTGGCGTCCCTCAGATCACGAATGGATGGCATGGTACTGGCAAGCCCAGATACACTCGGACCGGGGTCTACACTCCGGTGTGCGAGTCGGTGAGTCGAGTCTGCCAGGTTTTGTATCAGAAATCATCCCGCCTGGCAAGAGGTCAGCTGATGTTCGGACAAGGGTTCGGACAATCGTCATTTTCCGCCTGCTGGCCACCCTAAAAAGGGCAAGCGGGGGGTGTGCGCAGGGCGCGAAGCGCCCTGCACACACCCCCCAATCCCTGACACGGTCGCGAAAACAGGTTGTGTCCGAACTCATGTCCGAAGCCCAGGTCAGCAGTTCTCAGTTTGCACCGTGATCTGCCGGTTGGTGGGAATTCCCGCCCGCGAATCGGAATGGTATTCAAACCCGGCCCGACAGTGCAGGACTCGCTGGTCGAAATGGTATTCCGACCTACAGCGGCCGGCACGGTTGTGTTCGTAAGTCGAAATGGTATTCCGATCTACGGCGGCCCGTATTGATGGTGGCGTCGAGAGAGGCAGCTAATCTTGGATTGCACCGAAATCCGGCGGGATCGTGGGCGTTCCGGAAATGCGGAACTGGGAGGCAAAGGCGCCCCCAACCTGCCACATTGAGGATTGCCGGCAAGCGGCGGCTCCGGATGACGGCAACGGGCGACCGATCCCGATAATTGGTGTTCCGGTAATTGTTGTTCCGACAATTGTTTTTTTGCAGTTTTCTGACTCGCTTATCGTATCGGTTCTAGAGGCGTGGCATGGCTCATGGCTTGAGGGGCGGCGGGGCGTGTGGAATGGCGGGCGACATGAGATCGATCCGACCCATCCATTGTTAAGTCCGATGTGATTCATTGGTGTCATGTACTACGTGATCCGGTAACCCCTCACCGCGGGCACACGGCCGGCCGGGTCGTGGTCTGCCTTCTATTATAGCACACTCGTTCTATAGGGGCAAGGTCTACGAGATGATGGCCAAGGGACAAGCCGGTGAACCGGCAAGTCACCGGCCTCGATTCCCGCTCTCGAGACGGCCGCGCTAACGCTGGGTCGGATCGGCGAACCGTTGCAGAGCGTCGCCCAGGATATTCACCGCCAGAACAGTCAAGGCGATGGCAAGCCCGGGCACAGTGCTTACCCAGGGGGCGCCTCGCAGGTAGCCGCGCCCCAGATTGAGCATCGCCCCCCACTCGGGCACCGTCGGAGATTCCCCCAGGCCCAGGAAGCTCAGAGCAGAGGAGTTGAGGATTGCCCACCCAAACTGCACTGCAGCAAAGGCGATGATCGAGCCCAGGGTGTTCGGCAGTATGTGCCGGGTGAGAATGCGCCGGTTGCGGCAGCCCACGGCCCGCGCAGCCACGACAAATCCCTCGCTGCGCACAGAAAGGACGGCCGACCTGACCACACGGGCGTAAACGGGTACGCCGGCAAGCCCGACCGCCACCGCCAGCGTTTTTGACCCCGCTCCCAACACCGCCACGAGGCCGAGAATTAGCAGCAGGCCAGGGAACGCCAGCATGACATCCATCGCCCGCATGATCATCTCGTCCAACAACCCACCGTAGAAACCAGCCAGCAATCCGAGCAGCAGGCCGCCGCCAACGGTAATGAACAGCGCCGCACCAGCCACCCCCAACGTCCGCCGGCCGCCCCAGAGCAGGCGGGAGAGGATATCCCGTCCAAAGGGATCGGTGCCCAGCCAATGCGTCGCGTCGGGAGGCAGCAACTGACTGCTGCTGTCCATTGCCAGCGGGTCGCGTCCGGAAAACAGGGGAGCGCCCAGCACCAGAAAGAGAATGATGCCCAGCATGGCTCCGCCCCACAGATGGCTCGTAGCACGCCGCCGTCCCCTCCGGCCGACATGGGAAAAGAGCCTCACCAGCTACTCACCTTCCCCGATCATAGGTGCGAACCCGCGGATCCAGCGCCCCACTCAGCAGATCGGCCACCAGGTTCACGGCCAGGTAGCCAATGACGCCCAGCAGCACCGTGCCCATCACCACCGGCAGGTCCTTGCGCAGTATGGCATCCACAACCAGCCGGCCGAGCCCCTGCCGGGCAAAAATGGTCTCGGTCACCACCGTGCCGCCGATCAGAAAACCAAATTGGAGCCCAATGACAGTGATCACCGGCAGCAGAGCCACCCTAAAAACATGCCGGAGGAGGATGGCGGGAGGGGGTAGACCTCGCGATCGGGCGACGAGGATGTACCGCCTGTGCATTATGTCTACCATGCTACCACGAGTAACACGAGCCACGGCTCCGGCCGAGGAAAAGCCCAACACCGACGCCGGCAGCACCAGGAATTCCCATCCTCCTTGTCCGGTGGCCGGAAACCAGTCCAGGACAAGCGCAAACAGCCACATGGCAAGCAATCCGGTCCAAAAG